>JAGRLQ010000188.1 GCA_020441735.1 Nitratireductor sp. | reverse complement strand
GTTCATTCTGGCTGGCATTGCCTTCAAGGTTTCCGCCGTGCCGTTCCCCATGTGGACGTCGGACGTCTATGAAGGCGCACCGACACCGATCACCGCGTTCTTTGCTGCTGCTCCCAAGGTTGCCGCCATGGCACTGATGGTTCGCGTTACCATGCAGGCCTTCGAGCCGGTCGCCCATGACTGGCAGCAGATCATCTCCTTCGTCTCCATCGCCTCAATGGTGTTGGGTGCCTTTGCAGCCATCGGCCAGACCAACATCAAGCGGCTGATGGCCTATTCCTCCATCGGTCACATGGGTTATGCGCTGGTCGGTCTTGCGGCCGGGACGCAGGCCGGTGTCAACGGCGTCATCCTCTACATGCTGATCTACATGGTGATGACGCTCGGTACCTTTGCCATCATCATCGGCATGCGCCGAAAGGAAGGCATGGTCGAGGAAATCGCCGATCTGACAGGCCTTTCAGCGCGCCATCCGGTTCTGGCAACGGTGTTGACGGTGATGATGTTCTCGCTTGCCGGCATTCCGCCGCTTGCCGGCTTCTTCGCCAAGTATTTCGTCTTTGTCGCTGCCATCGAAGCCAATCTGGTGGCACTGGCGGTCATCGGTGTCCTGTCGAGCGTCGTTGGCGCCTATTACTACATCCGCATCATCAAGGTGATGTGGTTTGACGAGGCCGAGGGGGCAGTAGCCGAGAAATTCGTGCCGCTGGCGAGCGAACTGAAACTGGTGCTGGCGGTAAGCTTCGTCTTCGTAGCGCTGTTCTACGTCTTTGCCGGTCCGGTATTCGATGCCACCACGGCAGCCGCAGCCAGCTTCTTCTAGGGCGTATCCTGCGCGTGAGCGGTAACTCAGGCATTCTGCTGCCGGAAGGCTTCCGCCACGAGGCGCTGGGCGAAGTCCAATCGACCAATCTCGAATGTCTTGAAAAGGCGCGGCAAGGCGATCCGGGCAACCTTTGGATCACTGCCGAGCGCCAATCCACGGGCAAGGGAAGCCGCGGGCGGGGCTGGGTTTCCGAAGAAGGTAATCTCTACGCTTCCTTGTTGCTGAGGGAACCCGGGCCGGTTGGCGGCCTGCACATGCTGACCTTTGTTGCCAGCCTTGCCATTCGCGACTGCCTGGTGGCGCTAAATGGGGCAGGGCTTCTGCAGGTAACGCTCAAATGGCCCAATGATGTGCTGGTCAATGGTGGCAAGATTGCCGGTATTCTGCTTGAGAGCCATGTTCTCGATGGCAGCCGCTATGTGATCATCGGCATCGGCATCAATGTGGCGCATCATCCGGAAAAGACGCTTCATCCGGCAACCTCGCTCAGGAATGTAGGGATCGACGTTTCCCTGGAAGAACTGCTGCAGCATCTGGCGCGCGCCATGGCAGCCCGCCTTGAGCAGTGGAATGGCGGGCAGGGCATGGCGCAAACCCGTTCCGACTGGCTTGCTGCAGCCCGGGGGATCGGGGAAATGATCGAGATCCGCATGCCGTCATCCGGCGGTGAAAAAGTGCTTACCGGGCGGTTCGAAGGGATCGACGAAAACGGGCTGCTCATCCTCGGCGGTGCCGGCGGCAAGCGCGAACATATCTCGGTTGCCGATATATTCTTTGCATGAGGATGAACCCCATTGCATAAGGACGACATGGAAAACGCAGAACTGGTATTCGTCCCGCTTGGCGGGGTCGGCGAGATCGGCATGAATCTCGCGCTTTATGGCTACGGTCCGCAGGACAATCGTGAGTGGATCATGGTCGATTGCGGCGTGACCTTTCCCGGCCCCAACCTGCCGGGTGTCGATCTGGTGTTGCCGGACATCACCTTTGCCCAGGAGCTTGGCGATGCGCTGAAGGCAATTGTCATCACCCATGCCCATGAGGACCATTACGGCGCGCTGATCGCGCTTTGGCCAATGCTTAGAAAACCGATCTGGGCAACGCCGTTTACCGCCGGCATGCTGGAAGCCAAGCTGCAATCGGACCGTATCGATGAGGATATTCCTGTCGAGGTCTACAAGGCTGGTGACCGGTTTACCGCGGGACCGTTCGAGGTCGAGGCGGTGCATGTTACCCATTCCATTCCGGAGCCGGTGTCGCTGGCACTCAAATGTCCGCTCGGCCAGGTGATCCATACCGGCGACTGGAAGATCGATGCGGATCCGACCCTTGGCGCGGACACCGATGCGGCAACCTTCCAGCGGCTCGGCAAGGAAGGCATTCTGGCGATCATCTGCGATTCCACCAACGCGATGCGCGAAGGTACGTCGCCGACGGAAACCGAAGTTTCCCATTCGATTGCCAAGGTTATCGAAAAGGCGAGGGGCAGGGTGGCAGTTACCACCTTTTCCTCCAATGTCGGGCGTATCCGCTCGATTGCCCGGGCTGCCGAGAGCGTCGGGCGGCGGGTAATGCTGATGGGGCGCTCAATCAAGCGGGTCTGCGAGGTCGCCGACGATCTCGGCTATCTCGACGGATTGCAGCCGTTTCTCGACGAAGACGAGTTCTCGATGGTCGACCGCAACAAGCTGGTCATCATCTG
>JAGRLQ010000187.1 GCA_020441735.1 Nitratireductor sp. | reverse complement strand
GCATTTCCTCGTCGCGGGCCTGTTTGGCAGCCTCTTCCTCGGCAAGGCGCAGCCAGTCCTCGAGCGCGGCCCCTTCCAGTGGCGCGCCTTCAAGGTCCGGCTGGGGTTTTTCAGCAAAACCGGATGATTTCTTGCGGGAGTCGGTCATGGCCGGAATATGGGACGGAAGCCGGGCGAAAGAAAGGGGCGCGGGAAAGATCGCGCCGGACCTACTGACAGGGCAATGTCAGGAGGATGCCCGTTGCCACCGGTTACCGTCGCCTGTTGCGGCTAGCGGGCCGTGGCCAGCTTGAAACTTGCAAAGAGGAAAAAACAGCCCAGCGCGCCCTCGATCCAGCGGCGGAAAGCGAGATAAAGCTGCCGCATCGGCTTGGAAGACAGCAGCAGCGCATAGCCGCCATGGCCGATGAACGAATTGGCGAAGGCACCGGCGATGAACAGCAGCACGATCGGCAGGGGCGCGTTGCCGATTCCGCCGACGGCGGCGATGGCGAGCCAGAAGAAGATCGCCTTGGGATTGCTGATCTGCAGGATGAAACCGTTGATGCCTGCCTTCAACGCGCCACCGCTGCCGTTACCCGCCATTTTGAGGGGCGGATTGAGCGCCGCCGTGCGGAACGCCTTGTAAGCAAGCCAGGCGAGGTAGCCGGCGCCCGCCAGCCGGATCAGCGTCATCAGATCGGCCATCTCGGCCAGCACCGCGGTGAGTCCGAGCACGGTGGCCGTGGACAGGATGATGCTGCCGCATGCCACCCCGAAGGCCGTGATCAGCGATGGCGCCCTGCCCTGACTCGTGGCCACGCCGAGGATGAGCATCACCGAGGGGCCGGGCGAGACGACGCCCATCAACTGGATGGACCAGGCAAGAAGCAGTTGGGGTAGGTATTCGGCAATCATGGGGTTGGCTCCGGCGGCGACTGTAATTTCAAAAGAAGTCCCACCAAAACCGGCATAAGGCAAAGGGAAAGATGCCGACCTGCTGACAGCATTGTGTCAGGAGGATGGGCCGCCTTCGCTTTGCCGAGTCAGTCCGGCATACAGCACACAGCTAGACAAACTGGGAAACTTACAAAAAGCAGAATAAAATTGGGGTGTATTACTCTTTAAATATCTCTTTTCGATGCCACTTCATGTATTCGGGATGCGGCTGGAGATACACTTCCCGGGGAACCTTCGCCTTCATATCTTTGTTCAGTAAATGGCTGATATCGTGGTTTAAGTGTCGGGATCGCAAAATTGTGAAATCGTCACTCATGGACAGAAGACCACGATCGAACATCCAATGAACTGTTCCAGAAAGCGCAATGCCATTTCTTATCCAGTCGTTTCCACCCATTTCGACCGGCCTAATGTGCGCCGCTTCAACTTCTGGACGTCCCTTCCCATTAATCAAGCGTAACCCGGTAAACGCACATGTTCGATCGTAGGCAATTCGTATATGTTGCTTAAACTTGGCATCCCGCCATTTTCGATGACTTAGTTGAACGGAGACTGGTCGCTTGTACGGCGCACCTATTATTTCTGGTTGCCCATTGCCAATATCCCGAAATGCTGTCCCGGTATCCTGCCCATCATTTCTGTCCAGGGGCTCATCGTATCTATCTGGCCAATCATCAGGGGTAGATAAGCCCGCATTAACAATGGCTACAAACTCTGATTCTTCTAATTTTCTGACCGCCTGAACCTTGTACCCATTATTTATCGTCCCATCCTCTTGAACTAGTCGGCGCTCAAATCCGCCTCCCTCTTTGTATTCAACGGGTCGGTCGAAATCGATATATTCAACTAGGTCTGCATAAAAATGATGGCTTGTTGAGTGATCCGGTCGGACCTTTAGGATCTTCGCAATTCCAGTATAGTAGCGGCCTTTTTTTCTTGGCAACGGCCCGTAGTACACCATCCAGTCACCCACCACGGCCTCGACACGGGATAAGTACTGGTGCGGGAAATGATACCGTTCGCCAGTTACGTCATCATATCTGCTGTCTGGTTTGTGGTAAAAAACTGCTTTCATCGCTGCAATTTTGGGGCCGGCAAAGACTTCCTATTCTAGTAAACTGTGCTGATCCGAGTCGACATGATTCTCAGTAGAGCAAATGGCAGACAACATTGACAGATCAGAATGGGCTGGACGAGCTCTCCAAGCTTTTGCAGATGAGTGCATGGCAGGATTTGTTTCGGATGAGGCCGTAACAGACCTTATTTGCGACCTAGGGCATTTTGCAGAATTAGAGCTTGGACTACCTCGAGATAGGGTGCTCCGACTCTACTCAATTGGCATAGGTGCATGGAGTGCAGAAACTAAACACTACGGTACCGACCCTCAAAACAATGATCGAGTAACAATCATCCTCGAAGACCAAAACTAGCCAACAAAAATCCCCCGGTGTTGGCACCGGGGGAGCATTGTCGCGTTTTGTGAGCTGGATCGGGCAGGCTTGGGCCGCTGAGGCGCAGACAACGGCGCGGGCAATGCCCGCTCCGGGCGGACATCAGCCGGCGGTTGCTGCGGCAAACTCCTCGCTGTTGAGCGCGCCGTCGCCATCGGCGTCGGCTTCGGCGAACTGTTCTTCACTCCATTCCCAGCCTGCGGCGACCGCCTCTTCCAGGGACACCATGCCATTGGCATCGGTATCGACCGCGCTAAAGTCCATTTCGGCTGCCTGAGCGGAAACGGCAAGAGCAGACAGGGAGGCAAGGCCCGCAACTGCGAGTGCGAGAAGGATTCTCTTCATTTCTGGATAACTCCGATAAGAAACCGCAGCGGGCAGAGGCTGTGACCGGTCCGGTCCGTTGCCTCATTTCCATCCCCCGCGGCAAAGGGAAAATCGCTCCCGGATTGCGGCTTATTCATGGCCTCCGGCGGGGCGCCAAAACAAATATTTTCGTCTTCCTCGCGGCGCTGAAAACCTTCCGGAAACGGTAAAAGACCATCCGCGGACCGTGCCGCGAATGGCCTTTCCAAATGCCGCCGGCTCAGGACCGGGGGAAGTCCGTCAGCCGGCGGCAGCCCCAAGGTGCTCAGCCCGCCGCAGCAGCAAATTCGTCGGCGTTGAGGCTGCCATCGCCATCGGCGTCAGCGGCCTTGAAGTCGTCTTCGGTCCAGGTCCAGCCGGCAGCAGCCGCCTCTTCCATGGACACCATGCCGTCGGCATTGGCATCGACCTTGGCGAAATCCGCTTCCTGAGCCAGTGCAGGCAATGCGGCAAAACCGGTGAGCGAAAGGGCGAGAATGAGTTTCTTCATGACTACCTCCTTGAGGATACTTGCTGGGCACTGTGCTGCCGGCATGCGGCCTTGAACACGGCCCGTTTCTCGGGATGCGCCATTTCCGGAGCATTGCCCGGGGTGACGCGAAAGCCGATCCTGCCTTTCAACATGGCGGCAATCCGGCAAAAAGATTGCCAAACCTTGACTGCCGGTAAACCCTGGTTACGGCGTAGAAAATCTTTTGAATTCAATTTGTTATGCAGCGTGTTACATCACGCTTGATGACAGGCTGAAAGATTGCCGCAAGGCCCTGTCCACGCGGCAAAAACCGGCGGCGGGGCGGCGCAGCGGTGGTAACGATTACAGGAAATGCGGGTGGAAAGACTGAAGGCGAAGACCGCCGGTCGCTCAGCGGCCCTGGAAGAATTCCTCGGCGTTTTCCTTGCCGAGATAGCGCGAGACAAAATCGCGGCGGGCCTGGGAAAGATCGAGCACGGCAAGCGATGCCATGGCGTGATCGAGTTCCGGCCATTCCCCGGTCGCCACATATTTGAGACCAACATTGGCGTACTGGCGATAGAGAACGGGCAGCTTGCGCTCGCCGCCTTCCAGCGCCTCGATGATACAGCCGATTTCGGGCACGGTTTTCGCGGAGCCGATCAGGTCATCCACATCGACTTGCGGTGGCAATGGCACGTTGAAGGCCTTGCGCGGCGTGGCATAGCCGAACAGCGACGGATCGGAAGAGGTCTTTTCCAGAAACCGCTTCAGCACATGGCGCGACAGCGGCGAATAGCTCTGGGGGATCGTAACCGGGCCAATCAGGTATTTGAGCGACTTGTCACGGCGCAGGATATCCATGATGCCGCGCCACATCATCATCAGCGGCGCATAGGAGCGCTGATAATTCTCACTGATTGCCGCGCGGCCGAGTTCCAGCGCCTTGGGCAGGATGTCGATGAAGGGCTGTTTCAGCTCGAAGATCGAGGCACTGACCAGATCGGAGAGATCGACGCCGCCCTCGATACGCGAGGGGATGATGTAGCGGTAGCTGCCGGCAATCCCGCCCGCTGCCTCGTCCCACAGCACGAGATGGGAATAGACGCGGTCATATTCGTCAACCAGGTCCATGGGCGAGGCAACCGAAGCACCGCCTGCATAGGCATCGAACCGAACCTGGGCAATCGCCGCCTTGAGGTCTTCCGGCAGACCGTGGCGGACATTGTAGGTCTTCAGACCACCATGCTCGACCAGCACCGGCCACTTTTCCAGCGCTTTTCGCAGCTTGCCGGCGGCAGGCACCTTGAGAGCGGGCCTCGCGACCCCTCCCCGGTTCTGAGCGACGCGCACGGGTGTATCACCGCGTCCCTTGAACTGGGCTGCATAGCGCGGATTGGCGGCATAGGTGAGCGCCCGGGCAATCTGGCCGGGAGGCGCGATACGGCCAGCCTTGATCAGGGTTTCCGCCGGCACTGGTTCGCCCAGAGTGAAAGTGAAATCATGGCCGCCGCGCATGAATTCGCGCAGGATCAGCAGGGTACGAATCTTGGGGTGGACCAGCCCTGCCCCCTGAAAGCGCCAGCTGTTGCGCCCGGAGACGTGAACCGGCACCAGCTGGGCGCCGCCCGCCTCGACAAAAATGCGCACCTGATCGGTCCACTCGCCGTCCTGAACCACGCGCTGACCCCATTTGAGGTGCGAGCACAGGCGGCCGGGGAACAATGCCAGATCGCCGCCTTCCTTCAGATGCTTCAGGGCCGACATCATGGAGCGCCGGTTCATCGCCCGGCTTTTCTCGTTCATGAACGGATCGACGAACAGCAGCTTGTGGGTAATCGAATCGGCGCTGGTCAGAAAGGAGTTGGCAAACAGCCGGAAATTCGGCCGGTACTGCTCCAGCATGTTGTTCATGGCGAAGGCATCGGCCATGCCATAAGGATGGTTGGCGACAAAGACCGCAGGTTTGCCCTCAAGCTGCTCGAACATCTGCGGATTGGTGATCTGCCAGCTAATCGAGAACTCGTTGAACAGGTGGTCGATCATCTCCTGGCTTGAAGGCCAAGGCATGCCAGCCTTGCGGCAGACAGCATTGACGTAGCCAATACCGAGCACCTTTTCGGCGAGCCAGACCATGGCCCTGTCCGGCAGGGTTTCGCCAGTGGTATCGAGCAATTCCTCGGTGCGCAGATATTTCGGGCCGGGACCGCCGGAGCCATCGGGATTGAAGCGCATCTGGTGGGGCTGGGTCGATAGCCCGGCCTTGCGGTCCTGAACGACCTCCACCGCGGCACTGCCGCTTGGCTCCTCCATGATCGTCATCGTCGCCCGTACCGTTCCCCGCCGAAGCAGGCTTCAAGAATGCCTGTAGTGGCGGGACTGCCATGCCCGTTCGGCGCGCTCCGCCTAACATGGGCTTGCACACCGTTTGTGTCCACTGTGTGGCCTTGGGCGAACTTATCGTATCGGATGCGGCTTCGAAAGCGGGAAATGGCAGCGAAACACCGATTTGTTGGCGCTCTGCCGGCAAATTCCGGGCATTGCGATGAACGCGTTCACAATTGGGCCAAAACTGCGGTTAATGCTTGCCGAGGCGGGGCTTGTCAAAGCAGGCTGCCCTATCCAGACTGCTGCCAATCAGACCGGTATCAAGCCGGGAAAGGAGAAAACATGTTCGCGCACCGTTTCAACACCGCCCTTGCCGGCATTCTGACAGCCGCATCGGTCCTTGCTGTTGCTCCCGCCGCCGAGGCCAGGATCGATGCCCGCAAGCTGACCTGCCAGCAGGCCCGCAGCCTTGTGCAGCAGCAGGGCGCCATCGTGATGAGCTTCACCAACACTGCCTATGACCGGGTGGTGAGAAACCGCCAGTTCTGCAATCACGGCATGATCACCAAGCCACTGTTTGTCCAAACGCTCGATCACCCGAAATGCCATGTGGGCGGGATTTGCATCGAAGACCCCTGGAAAGACAGCATGCGGCTGTTGTTTCGCAGGAATTAGGCCGGCATGGCGTCGCGGTTTTTCCCACCCCTCATCATCAGAGCGATACTGGCAGGGTTTGTGGCGCTTGCCGTATGTGGCTCCGCATCGGCGCAACAGGCAACCGATGCAGTAGCGCCTGAAACCGGCGAAGCCCGCACCGAAAACAGGCTTGTAAAGGCCGAACGCCAGATGGTCGTGGCTGCACACCCGCTGGCAACAGCCGCCGGACTTGCCATGCTTGAAAAGGGCGGGACGGCGGCAGATGCCATGGTCGCCGTGCAGCTGGTGCTGGGCTTGGTGGAGCCGCAATCCTCCGGCCTCGGCGGCGGCGCTTTCCTGCTCTACCACGATGGCGAAAGCGGCAAGCTTGCAACCTATGACGGTCGCGAAACGGCACCTGCGGCGGCCGATGGCAATCTGTTCATGGGTGCAGATGGCGAAGCGATGAAGTTCTTCGACGCGGTGATCGGCGGGCGCTCGGTGGGAACGCCCGGCACCGTGGCGCTGCTGGCGGAAGTCCACCGCAAGCATGGCAAGCTCGCCTGGGCCGATCTGTTCGAACCGGCCATCCGGCTCGCCGAGGATGGCTTTGCCGTCACGGCCCGCCTCAACGAGTCGATTGCCGCCAATGCGGAGAGCCTGTTCCGTTATCCAGCGACAAGGCAGTATTTCTTCTCGGAGGAAGGAGTGCCGATGTTTCCCGGCACATTGCTGAAGAACCAGGCCTATGCCGATACATTGGAGGCAATCGCCACTGAAGGCGAAAAAGCCTTTTATTCCGGTGAGATAGCCAGCGACATTGTCAATGTGATTCAATCCGCAGAAGGCAATCCCGGCCTGCTGTCGATGGCGGACATGAAGGCCTATCAGGTGAAGGAGCGCGCCCCGGTCTGCCTTTCCTATCGCGAAACCGAAATCTGCGGCATGGGGCCGCCCTCCTCCGGCATGCTCACTGTCGGGCAGATCCTCGGCATGCTGGAAGAATACGATCTTGCCGCACTCGGACCGGACAATCCGGAAAGCTGGCGGCTGATCGGTGAAGCCTCGCGGCTCGCCTTTGCCGACCGGGGCCGCTACATGGCCGACAGCGATTTCGTCAGGATGCCCAAGGGCCTGTTGAACCGATCCTATCTTGCCAGCCGGGCCGAACTTCTGAAGGTAAAAGATGGCGGCGCGCAAATCCTCGAGCAAAACGATGTGCAACCGGGTGAGCCACCGATGGATCATGCACTGCTGCTTGCCGACGATCAGTCGCTCGAATTGCCCTCAACAAGCCACTTTTCAATTTTGGATCAGTACGGCAATGCGGTTTCGATGACGACGACGATCGAAAACGCCTTCGGCTCACGGCTGATGGTGCGCGGTTTCCTGCTCAATAACGAGTTGACGGATTTCTCCTTCGTGCCGGAATTCGCCGGCAAGCCGGTCGCCAACCGGGTGGAAGCAGGCAAACGGCCGCGTTCGTCGATGTCGCCAACCATCGTCTACCGGGACGGCAAGCCGTGGCTGTTGATCGGCTCGCCGGGCGGCAGCCGCATCATCGGTTATGTGGCAAAGGCGCTGATCGCCGCGATCGACTGGAAAATGGACGTGCAATCAGCCATCTCCCTACCCCATCTGGTCAATCGCTTCGGCACCTATGATGTCGAGGAGGGAACCGCCGCCGAGGAACTTGCCCCGGCATTAGCGGATTTCGGCTATCGGGTGGAGTCAAAACCGCTCAATTCCGGCCTGCACGGCATCATGGTGACAGATGGAGGGCTTGAAGGCGGCGCCGATCCAAGGCGCGAAGGCGTGGCGCTCGGCGACTAAAATCAAAACAAGAAGGAACCCTGCGAGGAAAGCCCTCGCAGGGCATCCTTTGGTTCAGGCCTACAGATTCCCCCGGCCTGCGGGGTAATCGGATCGGTCAGGCAGCAGCCAGCCGCTTCATATTGCAGATCAGGCGTTCCTGCTCACCGGTGAGCCGGTCGACTTCCGACTGGTTTTCGGCACGTTCAGCGGTAACGCGTTCGGCAATGACGGCCATCAGTGCATCGCCGGAAGACTTGAGTGCTTCCATGCGGGCAAGCATGCTTGCTTTTGCGCGCAGGGCTTCGGACGGCGGATATTCAATCTGGCTGGCAGGACGGATCATTGGCTTACTCACTACGGTTGCAAGGGCGAAGGCTCCAAGGTTCATTCGCCGGGTTCATTCGCTGGCAATGCGGGCCGGCCCAAAAGCTGCAGCCAAGCATTCCTCAACAAAGTGTCGTCCAACAGGATTAACAAACCCCTAACCCGAATGCTTCAATGCAAGGCAAGCTGCCGGGCTTTGCGTTGACCTTTCTTCAATGCTAGCTAATGCGGCGTTTCCATCTGAAGTCAGGGTTCTCCCAGTGAAAATCGCATTCGTCGCCAGCCGCTCGAAAGAAGCGCTTGAAAGCCTGAAACGGCTTGAGAAGCGCTATGGCAACGTCACGCCGACTGAGGCTGACTACATCGTCGCCCTCGGCGGAGACGGATTCATGCTGGCGACCCAGCACCGTTTCATGAACTCCGGCACCGGCGTCTACGGCATGAACAAGGGAACCGTCGGCTTCCTGATGAACGAATACAATGAGGACGCTCTCGAGAAACGCCTTGCTGCGGCGGCGGAGAGCATCATCCAGCCGCTGGTGATGAATGCAGTAGACATCGACGGCAAGAAACACCGCCACAAGGCAATCAATGAGGTTTCGCTATTGCGCCAGTCCTATCAGGCAGCAAGTCTGAAGATTACCATCGACGGCAAGGTGCGGCTTCAAAACCTGGTCGGCGATGGCGTGCTGGTTTCGACACCTGCAGGCTCTACTGCCTACAATCTGTCGGCCCATGGGCCGATCCTGCCGCTTGATGCGCCACTGCTGGCGCTGACGCCGATCAGCCCGTTCAGGCCGCGGCGCTGGCGCGGGGCGCTTATTCCGTCCAAAAGCGTGGTGGAAATCGATATCAACGAGGCTGAAAAACGCCCGGTCAACGCGGTTGCCGATCACTTCGAGGTAAAATCCGTCACCAAGGTCACGGTGCGTGAAGACCGGGAATCGAAGGGCATTATCCTGTTCGATCCCGATCATTCCTGGGACGAGCGCATTCTGGCGGAACAGTTCCAGTATTGAAGCTCGGCGCGTGGCGCCCGGTCAGATGATCCCGGTCAGGCGGCCTGTTCGAGACGATGACCTGCCCCCTGCTCCAGCAGGCTGGAAGGCCTTGCGGCAACAATCGGCGCCGGGCCATTGGCGGCGTTGAGCTGGCGCGCCGCCTCACCCAACTCGTACTTGTCCTCCAGCGCCAGTTCGGCAAGCTCTTCGGCAAGGTTTTCGGCAAACGCCATCAACTGTTCAGGTTCCAGTTCCTCGACATCTTCTTCCGGCTCGGCCAATGCCATCATCTGTTCGTGGCGCAGCGCCAGCTCACTCACCCTGCTGCGGGCCGCCTCGCGGGCAAAATCGGTGCAGATGCGGCGCAGCAGCATCAGCAGTTCGTCCACCACCACATCCCGCCTGCCCTCGTAACCGGCAAGAACTTCCCGCGTGACGCGATAAGCCAGTTTTGCTTCATCCTCTTGGGAACCAGCACCAAGATGCCGGCTCCAGCTGCCAAGCGCGGCAAAGAAGACCGGCTCGGCGGATGCCGGCAGGCCAGCCTTTTCATACACCGCATGAAAGGCGTTGGCGCGCTGGTCTTTCAATATGCGTTCCACCCGGTCGGTTGCCTGACCGGAAAGAACCGACAAGGCATGGCAATACAGGGTCAGATTGCCCATGCAGATCGCGCGCAGCAAAAAGGCGGTAGTCAGTTTTTCGCGCCCGATCAGAGCCTCAACAATCTGGCGATTTTCCCCATCACCCACTTCTGCGGCATAGGTGATGATTGCCTTTTCAGCGATTTCCAGAGTTTCCGTCTCACGGGCAGGACTTTCGAGTTCCTCGTCCTCCGCCAGGGAAGCAGCATATTTCTCGATCAGCAATGTGCGCGCCCGCATGCCGATATCGGGACGGGCAAACAGGCATTGACGGGCATGGGCACAATCGCCGAAGCGCTCGGCGAGCGTGTGGAAACTGTCTTCCGCGATGTGGGCTGCCGGATTTGTCAGCATGACCAGGCAGGCGAACTTGCACCCTTCACCGGCAAGCGCGGCGCTCACCCCTTCGGCCAGAACCGGACGGCGGGCAATTGCAGCCTGTTGTTCCTCGGTGCCTTTTTCAACGAGACGGATCAGTTCACCATCAAGCAGGGCAGGACTTCCGGCCAGAACCGGAAGTGAAATCTCGGGATCGTCTTCCGCAAGAGCAAGGACGAGATGGCGTGGCGGCTCAACTGCCTCTGCAAGCGCTTCTGAGAGTGCAAGCCGCACCCCCTCATCGGGATCATCCAGCATGCAGGTCATGGCTGCCTCGGCGCTTTCGCGCTGGTCTTCGCTGAGATCAGCCACCTGCCAGGCGCGCACCAGCGCACTGGCTGCCATTGCCCGCTTGTCCGCAGGTGCGGTGTCCATCCAACCGACGAGTTTTTCGATGATCAACAAACGCGTACTCCGTACCCTTACAAACTCTGGATTGCAGCGGGATACCGGAAATACAAGCCAAACCCGGGCCGGACCTGCCGCATGCCAAGTCATTGTAAGCGCAAAAGGATTAACGTTCGGTTCACCATGGATGCCAAGGTTTCGTTAACCTTTGGCGTCAAAGTCGGCATGTCTCAGCGCGGGCGGAACATCTCGAACACGGTGCCGAAATTGGCGTAGTCCATGTAGCCCAGCCGGGTCAGTGGGGCAGCCTTCTCGATGTCGAACCGGCCATCGGTGATGTAGGCATCGTCAATATAGATGCCGACCACCTGACCGATCACCATGAAATGGTCGCTGGAGCGGCCCTCCAAATCCTTCAGTTCGAGAACCTGCGTTGAGCGGCATTCAAGCGCTGCCGCCACCCCCTTGATGCGCGGAGCGGAAACCAGCGTGCTTTCCTCCGGTTCGAGGCCGGACAGCCCGAACTCTGAAACCTCGGCCGGCACCCCCGCCGACGAGACGTTCATGGCATCGCGGAAGCCGGCGCTGACATAGTTGCAGACGAACTCGCCGGTGGCCTCGATGTTGGCAAGCGAATCCTTTCTGCCGGCGGATGAGAACATCACCATGTCGGGCCGAGAGGCAACGGCATTGAAGAAGCTGTAGGGTGCGAGATTGTCGACACCGTCGGGCGAGCGGGTTGAAATCCAGCCGATCGGACGCGGTGCCACCAGCGCCTTGAACGGGCTGTGGGGAAGGCCATGATCCTCGCGGATCGCATCATAAAACATGGTCTCAATCCATCCTTGAAAAAACAGTGCCGATCTCTGGGCGGTCGCGCTCGGTCTTCGGCGCCGTCCTCGTGCCGATGTGAATGAAGCCGGCAATACGCTCGCCCTCCCGGCAACCGAACTCCTTCGCCAGAACCTCGTCGAAGGCAATCCATTCGGTCAGCCACTGGGCATCATATCCGTGGGCATTGGCGGCAATCAGCCAGGCAAGGCCTGCAGCGCCGCAAGAAAGCGCCTGTTCCCAAACCGGCACCTTGGGATGTTCGCAAGGCGCCGAGACAAGTCCGACAACCACTGGCGAACGCGCCATGCGGCCTGCCTCGATCTGCAGCGCTTCGCCTGCAAGATTGGGAAATTTCTCTTGGGCGCGTTCGAGAATGCGCTTATCGAGCCTGATCTTTGCTGCATCTGAATAGTGGATGAAACGCCAGGGTGCGATCTTGCCGTGATCGGGAATACGCGAGGCAATCTTCGCCATTTCAAGGATTTCTGCCTCATTGGGGCCGGGTCCGCCCATGGTCTTGGCGGGAACGGAGCGGCGCGTGCGCATGAAGTCGAGAACGGCTTCGTTGGCAGCATTGCCGGTTTGGTGGCGATTCATTCTGCAGCCTTTTCTTTACTTTGGCGGTCAACATTGCCCACGCGCCTATTGGCAGATTGGTTTGCAACCGTCCAGCCTGAACGTGTCACCGCGGCAAGCAAACCCAATTTTGCCATATTGAACGGCAAGTTTGCCGGCATTGTTCACCAGGACGCCGTCATGAACTACTCCACCCCAACCCTCCGGTTTCATCCCGCGCACTTTCTCGCATTCAAGGCGTTGCCGGTCTGGATTGCCGTGGCTGTTCTGGGGTTGTTGACGGTTCCCGGCCTGTCGGAAGACCATGCCATCCGCGAATTGCTGGAGGCTGCCGGCATCATGGTATTGATGATCATGGTCGTTGGCCGCTTCTGGACCATTCTGGCCATGGAAGCGGGAGAAAACGGGCAAATTGCCATGCAAGGCCCGTTTCGTTACATGGCGCATCCGATGGAGTTCTTCTTTGCCTTCGGCATGCTGGGGATCGGTTTCATGTATGAATCCATCCTGCTTGGCATCATCCTGTTTGCCGTCTGCATGGTGGCTTCCAAATACTGGGCGGATGCCGGCGATGATATGGCAGGTACTGTTGACCTGGCGACGGCCGGCGAGGCAGGCGACCTGCATCAGCAGTACCGCCAATTGGTGCCGTCGTTCTTTCCCTCGGTGAAGCCTTCCGTTGTCCCATATTATGGCGACCGGTTGAGCTACAATCAGTACACGCTGCGCCGCTCGGCCTGGGACATCATCGTCTTTATCGGATGCATTCCGATCATCGAGCTCGTGCAGTGGTTACAGGAATCCGGCAGTTGGACCGGACTCGTCACCCTGCCATAGCGTTGCGGGTCAGGTTTGTGTAAAGGGTCTCCTTATGCATGCTTTGGCACGATCCCTTCCGGCTTTTTTTGCGGTTTTCCTTGCTGCGCTGATACCGGTGTTTGCCGCCCGCGCACAGGATGAGACCTACCGGGTCACTTTCGTAGCTCAGCTGACGCCTGACAGCATTCCCGTGGAGGACGGGCTCGAATGGCGCATCTTCGGGCCCGCGATTGGAGCCGATGGGCAATTGCCGCTACTGGCGAACGCCACCGGCGGCAGCCGCTCCTTCAACATGTCAGCAGGCGAGTATCTGGTTCATGCGGCCTATGGCCATGCTAGCGCCATCCGCAAGATCGAGGTCAACAAAGACAGCAATGAAGAGTATTTCATCCTCAACGCAGGCGGCATGGAACTAAGCGCTGTTGCCGGCGACGACACGCCGATCCCCGACAATCTGCTGCGTTTCGACATTTACGAAGACCAGGCCGATGAACGTGGCGAACGCAAGCTGATCGCCAGCCGGGTCCTGCCCGGCCAGATTACTCCCTTCCAGCAGGGCACCTATCACGTGGTCTCGCAATTCGGGAACCTGAATGCCGAAGTGCGTGCCGACATCCGGGTGACCGCGGGCAAGCTGACCAAGGCGCGGTTGAAACACCGAGCAGCGCGGATCACCCTCAGACTGGTGCGCGATGCCGGCGGCGATGCTTTGGCTGACACCCAGTGGTCGGTGCTCAACGTCTCGGGCGACCTGATCACCGAGTCGACCTCCGCCTTTCCGCGCATGGTGCTTTCGGAAGGCGTCTACACGGCAATCGCCAAGAATGGCGACCGCATCTACTCGCAGGATTTCGAGGTGCGCCCCGGCGTCAACCAGGATGTGGAAGTGCTGACCGGCGTGTGACCGGTCAGGCGGCGATCCGGTCATCCATTGCCGTTTCGGCTTGTCCTGTGGCTGGCAACGGACGCCGCCAGGCCGGGACAGCACGCTCGCGGATGCCCGGCGCAAGCGAGAACACCCTGTCGTACAGATAACAGGTCAACTCGTGGCGGCAGCCGATTTTTGCCAGGTCCGACGCGGGCAGAATGTTGCCTACATGCGCACGGATTTCCCGGCCTGCCAGGCGGCGGAACTCTCGGATCAGCAGAGCGGTGCGCAGGGTCAGGCTGAACCGGCTTGCAAGGTGAAAACTGCGGCCGCACTGACCTTCGAAGAAGACCGGCAGGACGGAGGCGTTTGCGGCCTGGATCAGCTTTGCGGGAAAGCGCTTCCAGGGAAGGTCCTCGGCCTTGCCAAAGCCTTTGGTAGCCGTAGCAACACCGCCCGAGGGAAAGGCGATGATCGTCACGCCTTCGTTAAGCAGGCGGATTGCCTCGCGCCGGGTTTCCAGATTGAGCCTTGTTGCCTCGCGCGTTTCCTCGAACGAGATCGGCAGCGCATATGGGCCGATCTCCGGCACTTTCATCAGCTCGTTGTTGATCAGCACCCGGAACGGGCGGCCCATGCGTTCAGCCAGTGACAGGATGGCAACACCGTCACCGATACCGAAGGGATGATTGGCAACGATGACCAGCGGCGTATCGGGCAGTTCCTGCGGCACCGGAAGGTGCCCGTTGACCGACAGCTTGATGTTAAGCAGATCGAGCATGCTTCCCATGGCAGGCTTGCCGTTACGGATTGCCTGGCGCCATATCTCATAGCGCTTTGCAAAGAAGCCCCGGCCCGAAAGCGTTTCCATGCGGGCGATGAACCAGCGCTTCCAGCGCGGATCATTGGCACAGGCATAGGTCAGTTCGGGGAAGCGGCGGTGCTCGATGGAAAGGCCCGGAAGGGCTGCAAGTTTGATGCGGCGCATGATTCGACCTGCGTGGATGCAACTGCCTTGGCATGCCCGCTTTCCATGTCACTTGAATGACAGACCTCAAACACAGGGGAACGCAAAACGGGCCGGTTCAGACCGGCCCGTCATAAAGTTGTTTTGTTGAAGCTTGCGGGACCTAAGGCGCCAGCTTGATTTCAGCCAGTTTGCCAGCGGTGATCTCCACCTCGGCCTCCGCTGTCTTGTCGCCTGCCTTGCCGGAAACCAGGTATTTGCCGGCGGGCATGATGACCGGCTTGCCGTTGGGACGGAACGCATCGACGCGCGTTCTGCTGCCATCCAGGCTCTTCTCCGCTTCGAAAACCGAAACATAGACGTCCTTGGCCGCATCGACCAGGAGCGCGCCGGCCTGCAGGTTCAGCACCGGTTCAACAAGGCTGCCGGCCTTGATTTCCACTTCGGTCTCGCCGGCCGCATTGCCCATTTTTGCATGGACGACATACTTGCCGGCCGGCAAGGCAAAGCGGTTTCTCTGATTGCCCGCGTCGATACGCCGGCGCGATCCGTCAAGCGCCTTTTCAGCCTCGAAAACGCTGATGTAGGCATCATCGAAGGGCTTGCCGCCTTCTGCCGGAATGGCGGACGCTTTGAGCATGCCCATATTGATGATGATCGACGCTTCGGTGCGCTCGCCGGCTTTGACCTCGATCTCGCGCCCGGCAATAGCCTTGCCCGACTGGCCGGTGACGTAATAGGAGCCGGCGGGAATTTTGAACTGGGTACGCTGGCCGCCATTGGTGACCTTGGTGCGGCTGCCGTCGGCTTTCTGTTCGACCTCATAGACATAGATGTAACCATCGTCGAGCGGCTGACCGCCTTCCATCGCCAGCACATCCACCTTCAGCACGCCCGAACCCAGTACCAGTGTCAGATCGGTGCGCTCGCCCGGTTTTATCTCGACTTCGGCTCCCTTGGTCGATTTTCCAAGCGTGGCGGTGACGTAGTACCGGCCAACCGGCAGGGTGAACATGGTGTTCTGATTGCCATTGGTGACCTTGGTGCGGCTGCCATCGGCGTTCTGCCCGGGTTCGTAGACATAGATGTAGGCCTGCGGATTGGGTTCACCGCCCTCTTTCTCGGCCGCCTTTGCCGACAGCAGGCCGGCATTGAGAATGATATCGGCTTCCAGCGCCTCACCGGCCGTGACGTCGATCACCGCTGAACCGGGCGCCGGCCCCACCTTGGTATTGACCAGATACTTGCCGGGGGCCAGTTCATAAGTGCGGCGAGCGCCCCCCTTGGCGGCATCGGCACCCTGACTACCGGCATCATCGGTTTCGTAGAAATAAAGATAGGCCCCCTCAATGGGCTCGCTTCCTTCCGTCAGGCGTACCGATACCTTCACATTGCCGGGTCCGGTTGCAGGCTGTGGTTCGGGCACAGGCTCCGGCTCAGGGGCAGGCTCCGGCGCTGCGGCAACCACCGTACCGATGGCCTCGCCGAGCTGATCGGCATTTTCAGCCGCCAGATACTTGCCGCCTGTGGTCGTGGCGAGACACTGCAGGCTGGCGGTGTCCTCGTCCTTGAGATCGAAGCCCACCACATGGGCGGTAAAGTCGACCCCGGCAGCTTCGAGTTCCGATGCCAGCGCGCACGGGTCTGCATCGCAGGTTTCCAGGCCGTCGGAGACAAGGATGACGGTTGCCTTCTCCTCGGTGAAGCGCAGTTCCTCGGCTGCCTTGCGTACCGTGGCGGTAATCGGCGTCTTGCCCTTGGGGTTCAACGCATTGATCTTTTCCATGTAGCTGGCGCGGTTGACCTTGCCGACGGGGACCAGCGTTTCGATGTCGCCGCAATCGCCCTTCTTTCGGTGGCCATAAGTCATGATGCCGATCTCGGCCTTGCCGTCGAGATCGGCAAGCACCTGGTCCATCACCTCACGGGCAATCTGGATTTTCGGTTTCTCGTCGATACGCCCCCACATGGAACCGGAGGCATCGAGCACGATGATGACGTTTTCATCGGCGGCGCGGGCGGGAGCGGCGAACAGCAGCAAAACCGCAAACAGGGAAAGGATACGTGGAAGAAGGAAAGACATGAGGCACTCCGCTGTCGGAACCGGTCCGGGTTTACCCGGCCAGCCTGTTGTGCCCCAATCACTCGCGCGGACTCTTTTCAATTCCGTGACGGAATGTCAAGAATTTGGGCCTTCGCGCGAATCGTGCCAAGCCTGTGCCTGCCCATGCAGCCTCGGGCTGTTCACCCGGCGGAGCGCGTCACCGGAAATGACAATCCCTTACACGATACCCCGTGACCCGGCCGCAATGGCGCGGCTGGCGGGCGTTCTCTATCTCGCGATCATCGTGCTTGGCATCTGGAGCGAGGTATTCGTGCGCGCCACGCTGATCGATCCGGCCGACCCGGTGGCAACCGCCGGCAACATCCTCGCTGGACAGTGTCTTTTCAAGGGTAGCCTTGCCGCCGATACCATCATGGCGCTGTGCGACGTGGCGCTGGCCGTATTGCTCTATGTGCTTTTGAAGCCTGCCGGTGCCGTTATTGCGCTGGCCGCCATGGTTTTCCGGCTGGTACAGGCAGGGCTGATTGCCGTAAGCCTGCTCAACCAGTATGCGGCGCTGGCAATCCTCAATGGCACATGGCCTGTCGCGGGCGATCCCGCCCAACTGGCGCCGCTTTATCTCAACGCCCACAGCCACGGCTATGACCTCGGCCTCGTCTTCTTTGCCGTTAACAGCATGCTGACCGGATTGCTGGTTATCCGCTCAGGTTACTTTCCGAAGGCGCTCGGCTATCTGCTGGTTGCAGCAGGCGCAGTCTACTTCACCGGTAGCACGCTGCGCTTCATGGCTCCTCACCTGCTCAGCAGTTTCGAACCCGCCTACGTGGTCTGCCTGATCGCGGAACTCGGTTTTGCGCTGTGGCTACTGGTCAGGGGTGTGAACATCGACAGATGGCGGGACGCAAATGGCCCCGCCAATTCGCAGTAATCAGGATCCGCACACTACGCTGAGCGCGCCCGTTTTACATCTGGCGGCGTTGCCTCTTCGGCCAGCATGACGATGGCCTCGTCGAGTGTCATCGACTGACTCTGCTGGGAGCCGAGACGGCGCATGGAGACCGTTCCCTCCTCCGCCTCGCGATTGCCGACAACCAGAATGACCGGCACCTTGGCGAGCGA
>JAGRLQ010000186.1:473-2368 GCA_020441735.1 Nitratireductor sp. | reverse complement strand
CGGTCGCTGCCTGCCATCCCGTCATCCCCGGCGCCGGAACTACCAGCAGACCAATCAGCACAAGTGGTAGGGCCACTTGATAGATCAGCACGAGAACCAGATTCATCTGCAGATCCCGTGCAGCTCCGATGGCGGCTCTCGGCCCGACGCGAAACGCGGCTACCAGCAGCATCAGGCCGATCATTTCCGGAATCCAGGCCTTCAGCAGGATCGCCAGCGGCTCGATGAAGATGCCGGCCAGAAGACCTGCCACCAGCAGGTAACGGCCATGGCGTGCGCACCAGACAAGCAGGCTTTCCACCGCACTCACGTAAGCCCCCGCCAGATCAACAGCAGTGCGGAGACTGCGGCACTCGCAAGAAGCAGGATGCGGAAACTGCGGTCAATCCGAGAGCGCAGCAGCGGCCCGGTCAGATAGCCTGCCGCAAACCCCGGCAGCATCAGCATGGCGCGTGCCAGATCGTCCCCCTGCACATAGCCGGAGACACCGAGGATGAAGAGCGAGATGAAAGCGCCAAAGGCGAAATAGGTCTGAAGACTGGGCCGCGCCTCGGCCGCCGTGCGGCGCTGATAGACCACCGCCATGGGCGGGCCGCCAACGCTGGTAATCGTTGCCGAAAGGCCTGAGAACATGCCGGCAGTGCCAACCGAGAACAGGTTGAAGGGTATGCGGAAGCCGCTGACCGACACGGCGACCGCCAGCGCGATGGTGAAGCCGAAAACCAGCATGAAGGTCTTCTCGTCGGGGATTGCTGAAAGCACCATCACGCCGAGAATACTGCCGATGACCCGGCCCCCGGCAGCCGACCAGACCTCGTCCCAGTGAATACGCGACCATTCACTGCCCAGCGAGGTGACTGCCGTGACGAAGGTCAGCATCAGCACGGGAACCGGCACGAAAACGATGGAGATCAGCGCCAGCAGCGGCGCCGCGATCAGTCCGAAGGCAATGCCGAGCGCATACTGCACGGCTGTTGCAAGGAAGATCACGCCATTGGCCAGCAGCAGTTCGACCATTGTGTGCTCGGACCAGGTGGCCGAAAGCTCGGAAAGAAAACCATCCATGAAATGAAACTGTCCAGCGGTTGCCTTTGCCCGTTACCAGATTACAGAAACCCGTCAACCGCCCGGCCGGGAGCGGATATTCTCCGGCAGCCAGGTCGCCAGATCGGGAAAGGCAATGAGCACGAAGACCATGACCACCATGATGGCGAACATCGGCAGCGCGGCCTTCGCAATGTAGTTCATCTCGTGATGGGTCATGCCCTGCAGCACGAACAGGTTGAAGCCGATGGGCGGTGTGATCTGCGCCATTTCCACCACCACGACGATAAAGATGCCGAACCAGATGATATCAATGCCGGCCTGGCGGATCATCGGCTCGACAACGGCAATGGTCAGAACCACAGAGGAGATTCCGTCCAGGAAACAGCCAATCACGATGTAGAAGACGAGCAGCGCCATCAGCAGTTCGAAACGGGAAAGCCCGAGCGAGGCGATCCACTCGGCAAGCGCCCGCGGCAGGCCGGTAAAGCCCATGGAAAGCGACAGGAAGGCGGCACCCGCCAGAATGAGCGCAATCATGGCCGAGGTTCGTGTTGCGCCCATCAGGCTGGCGGTGAAGCTCTGCCAGTTGAGCGAGCCCTGAAAGGCGGCAAGCACCAGCGAACCGAGAACGCCAAAGGCAGCCGCCTCCGTTGCCGTGGCAAAGCCCAGATACATGGAGCCGATCACCACCATGATCAGCAGGATGACCGGGATCAGGAAGCGGGAATTCGCAAGTTTTTCCGAAAACCGCATTTCGGGCTCCGGATCAGGTCGGTAGGAGGGCGACAGTCTGGAAAGAATGGCCACATAGGCCATGAACATTGCCGCCAGCACGAGGCCCGGAAAGA
>JAGRLQ010000186.1:0-439 GCA_020441735.1 Nitratireductor sp. | reverse complement strand
TGATCGTCACCCCGTAGACGATGAGGGTGAGCGAGGGCGGGATCATCAGCCCCAGCGTGGCGGCACCCGCCAGCGTGCCGATCACCATATGTTCGGGATAATTGCGCTTTCTCAGTTCCGGGATCGACATCTTGCCGATCGTAGTCAGCGTTGCCGCCGAGGAACCCGATACGGCGGCAAACACCGTGCAGCCGACGATATTGGTGTGAACCAGCCCGCCGGGCAGGCTCGCCATCCACGGCGACAGCCCCTTGAACATGTCTTCCGACAAGCGCGTTCGGAACAGGATTTCCCCCATCCAGATGAACAGCGGCAGGGCGGTCAGCGTCCAGGAGGAGGAAGCCGACCAGATGATTGTCATCATTGCGTCGCCTGCCGGCCGGGTAGTGAAAAGTTCCATGCCGACCCAGGCAACGCCGAGCAGCGACAGCCCGACCCA
>JAGRLQ010000185.1 GCA_020441735.1 Nitratireductor sp. | reverse complement strand
GAAATCCGCACCCCGATGAATGGTGTGATGGGGATGGCAGAACTGCTGGCAAAGACCGAACTCAATGCGCGACAGAAGACGTTTACCGACATCATCGTGAAGTCGGGCGCTTCTCTCCTGACCATCATCAACGACATTCTCGATTTCTCGAAGATCGACGCAGGTCAGATGGAGCTTGATCCGGCACCGTTCAAACTGGGGGAAGCCATTGAGGATGTGGCGGCACTGGTTTCTTCCCGGGTGGTTGAAAAGGACATCGAACTGATTGTGCGCATTTCGCCGGATATGCCGGCCTGGCTGATCGGTGACGCCGGCCGGGTGCGTCAGGTGGTGACCAATGTGATCGGCAATGCGATCAAGTTCACCGAGGAAGGGCATGTCTATGTCAACGCCTATGTGACCGGTTTTTCAGGTGAAGATGGCAAGAAGGCCGATGCAACCGATGGCAGCTGGGCAATGGTGCGCATTGAGGTCGAGGACACCGGGATTGGCATCCCGGATTCGCAACTCGGCAAGGTGTTTGAGAAATTCTCGCAGGTGGATGGCTCCTCCAGCCGCGACCACGAGGGTACAGGCCTTGGCCTTTCGATTGCTTCTTCCCTTGTCGAACTGATGGGCGGCAAAATGGGTGTTCTGTCCGAGGAGGGCATCGGATCCACGTTCTGGATCGAGGTTCCGCTTCAGATCGAGACCGGGGAGCACCCGGCAAAACGCGTGCCCGGGGATGTAAGCGGTTCGCGTGTACTGATCGTTGACGACAATGAGGTCAACCGCGCCATTCTTTCCGAACAACTGTCGTCCTGGAAGTTCGACCACGCGGCTGCGGCGAGCGGTGCGGAGGCGATCGAACTGTTGCGGGTGGCCGCGGCTAGCGGGCTTTCGGTGGATTGCATCATTCTCGATTACCACATGCCCGGTATGAACGGCGGCAATGTGATGGAAGTCATCCGCTCCGACAACCAGCTCTCCAGCATACCGGTGATCATGCTGACGAGCGTTGACCAGACCGAGGATGGCAAGACATTTTCCTCGCTTGGCGTGTACCGCCACCTTACCAAGCCGACCCGCTCGGCCCTGCTGCTTGAGACGCTGGTCGAGACCATCGGAGAAACGGCACTGCGCGAGCGTAACGCTGACGAGGCGACGAAGGGTATCATGATCGCCCGCCAGATCGCACTTGGAACGGCTTCTGAAAGCGATGCCGAGGCAACGGTTGTGGCGGAGAATCTGCCGCAAGAAGTGTCCGGGAAGGAAGCCTGGGCGGAAGCGGCGGAGACGGAAGAACTGGGCGATACCATGCCTTATGAGGAAGCTGAAGCAGTTACGGCAAGCACCGAAACACCTGATGATACACAAATGCCTGAAGGGGAGTCTGCTGCGCAGATGCCGGCAGACGAGATCGTAGTGGACGGTGATGCGGGCTATGACATTCTGGTTTGCGAAGACAACGAGGTGAACCAGATCGTCTTCAGCCAGATACTGCTGTCGACGCCCTATCGCTTCCATATCGCCAACAACGGCGAGGAAGGCGTTGCCGCATTCCGCGAACGGGCATCCAATCCGCCCAAGCTGATCCTGATGGATGTTTCGATGCCCAAGATGAACGGGCTGGAGGCAACTTCGGAAATCCGGCATATCGAAGCGCTGACCGGCGGCAGAATACCGATCATCGGCGTGACAGCCCATGCCATCAAGGGTGACGAGGAAACCTGCCTGAAGGCCGGCATGGACGATTACCTGTCAAAGCCGGTCTCACCGGAGAAGCTCATCGCCAAGATCGAACAGTGGATTTCAGAAAGGCAGGCCAGTGAGGTTGCCTGAGCGGCTGGCCAGGTGCCTGTTCAGCTGGCAAGCGGCAGTTTGCCGTGTTGCGGGCGGGTGCCGACAACTGCCTCGAAGACATCGGCCGAAAGCGGCGGATGGAAGTGATATCCCTGGAAACTGTCGCAGCCGCGTTCCTTCAGATAAGCATGCTGCAGGGTATTGCCGACATGCTCGGCAACCGTGCTGAGCTTCAACGCATCGGCAATGCCGAGAATACCGGCAATCATGCTGCGTGAACGATCATCGCTTTCGATGGAAGAAACCAGCAAGCCGTCGATCTTGATCTCGTCCACCGGCAGATGATTGAGATTTGCAAGTGAGGCGGCACCCGTGCCGAAATCATCCAGGGAGAACCGAACGCCGGTCTTCTTGATTTGCCGCATGCGGCTGGCGACAGTCTTCATATTGCGCGTCAACAGGCTTTCCGGCAGTTCGAGTGTCAGTCTGGCCGGGTCTATGTCAGAGGCTTCAAGCAATTCCTCGAGGCGTTCGGGGAAGCCTGCCAGCGAAAACTGCTGAACCGAAAGATTGACCGACAGGCTCAGATGGCTGAGTTGCTTGTTGTCGCGCCATGAAGCCAGGCGCTCGATTGCCTGTTTCAGTACCCAGTCGTTGATTTCATTGATGAGGCCGGATTTCTCAGCCAGCGGCATGAAATCGGAAGGGGCGATGATGCCGTGTTCGGGATGTTCCCAGCGGATGAAGGCTTCGGCACCGGAGATGCGCCCGCCCCTGTTTATCTGCGGCTGGAACACCAGATGGAACTCGCCGCGTTCTGCAGCGCCATGAAGGTCGCTGAGGTAGCCGGCAATGGCATTGCCGCCGTTCTCGCGCTTCTCGTCGAAGATGACAAAGGTGTTGCGGCCGTTTTTCTTGGCCTGATACATGGCGCTGTCGGCCCTAGACAGGATTTCCTCCATGGTGGCTTCTTCGGGCCCGATCAGGGCGATGCCAATCGACGGCGTCGAGAAGTGTTCGCGTCCCGACAGATCAAACCCTTCACTGAAGCCGCCGAGGAGTTTGGTGGCGAAAGCTGCCGCCTTTTCACGCGAAAGCTCCATGTCGGTTCCCAGATTATCGATGACGATGACGAATTCGTCGCCGCCGAAACGGGCAACCGTGTCGCAGGCGCGGGTCTGGTCCCGCAGGCGCTGTGCGACCTGACGTAGCAACTCGTCGCCCGCGTCGTGGCCACGGGTATCGTTGAGCTGCTTGAAGTTGTCGAGGTCGATAAATAGCAGGGCGGCGTACTCGTCACGCCGGTTGCACGAGGAAATGGCGGCCTTGAGGCGGTCTTCCAGCACACTGCGTTTGGGCAATGATGTCAGCGTGTCGAAGTTGGCCAGGCGCTCGAAGCGCTGTTCGATCTCCTTCTGGCGGGTGATTTCGATCGCGTGGCCGTGCCAGACGAGCGAACCTTCCTTTTCGACTTCCGGCGTTGCGGTGACGTGTATCCAGATTTCCTTGCCGTTGCTTCCGGTGTAGCGGATTTGTTGGTCCAGCGAGGTCATCTCCTTCGCCGACCTGGCAAAAGCCTCATTGTATCGCTTCAGATCGCCGGGCTCGATTCGGCTGATGATGCACTTGAGAATCTTGTCGTGCGGGACATCCCTGATGTCGAAAAGATCGGCAAAGGTGTCGCTCATATAACGGATGTCGATCTTGCTGGCTTCCTGCCGGGTGATCTGAAACAGGCCGCCGGGTAGGTTGGCCGCGAGTTTTTCGAGTCTGTCTCGGGTTTCCGTCAGTTTCATCTCGTCGGTAATGTCGCGTACCGTACCCTCGTAATAGAGCGGCGCTCCGGTGTGGGCATCGGTCACAAGACGCGCATTTTCGCTGACCCAGATGGGCTCACGTGTCTTGTGCCGGAAGACCTTTGAGACAAAACCGTTGACGCGGCCGCGCTCGAACAATTGACGCTTGAATTCCTCGCGCCGGCCCGGTTCAGCATACCATTCGGCACTGATGTTCTTGACGGCGTCGAGCTGTTCCTGCTCGGTGCGGTAGCCATTGAGGCGTACAAGTGCCGGATTGGCCAGGATTTGCTTTCCGTCCAGGGTCGAGCGGTAAAACCCTTCCTGGAGATGGGTGATTGCTTCGCGGTGGTTTTCGAGTTCTGCGCGGGTGGCTTGCAACTTGCGCCAAAGCACGACCGCCATTGCGGTGCCGAATGTACCGGCAAACGCCATGTATGGCAAAAGGCTGACGATCTGCTCGCTGAGGCTTGGCACTCAACTTCCCGTACTTTTTGATTATGTGTCCCTGTCGATGGGAAGTCTGCCGTAAATTGAAAAAGATATGACAAATGAACACGGTAAAATTTTTCATAAACCAATTCAGCCGATTTTGTTCATGTTGACGTGGAGGATATCCCGCGACATGAGTGTTCAATCGCAAATCCATGAGTAATTTACTGCCATGTCAGCCAGACTTTCCGTCAATCTCAACGCCATCGCCATGCTGCGTAACCGGCGTGATCTGCCCTGGCCAAGCGTCACCGGGCTGGGCGCAATCG
Source organism: Nitratireductor sp. (assembly GCA_020441735.1). Classification (GTDB taxonomy): domain Bacteria; phylum Pseudomonadota; class Alphaproteobacteria; order Rhizobiales; family Rhizobiaceae; genus Salaquimonas. The sequence goes on along the minus strand of JAGRLQ010000185.1, from coordinate 2,437 downwards.
CGCTTGAGGCCGGCGCCCATGGGCTTACCGTGCATCCGCGCCCCGACCAGCGCCATATCCGCTTTTCCGACGTGCCGGAACTTCGTGCGCTGATCGATGACGATTTCCCTGCAGCGGAATTCAACATCGAGGGCTATCCGACGCAGGATTTTCTGACACTGGTGGATGAGGCGCAGCCCGAGCAGGTAACGCTGGTACCTGACGATCCGATGCAGCCAACCTCCGATCATGGCTGGGATTTTCTGACCAATGGAGAAATGCTGGCTGCCATCGTCAAGCGGCTCAAAAAGGGCGGAATTCGGGTTTCGCTGTTTTGCGATCCTGACGCATCCGAAGAACAGATCGCGGCAGCGAAGGCGACGGGTGCTGACCGGGTGGAGTTTTATACCGGGCCTTATGGCAGCTGCTATGATGATTCCGAAAAAGCACTCAACGCCTTGAAAGATTTGGAGAAAACCGCGAAACTTGTGCATGCTGCGGGGCTGGGCATCAATGCCGGACACGACCTGACAATAACCAATCTGCCGGCGCTGGCCAGGGCCATTCCGCAACTGGCGGAGGTTTCCATCGGTCATGGACTGACCGCCGATGCGCTGGAGTTCGGCATGGCAGCTACGGTGAAGCGGTTTCTGGCTGCCCTTGAGGGTAAGGCTGTCTGAGCTTCTTTTCGCCAGGCTGGCAGGGTCTGGCAACAGTCTTCCAACCCTCCGCGAACGATCCTTCTGACGGCTTTTCCCGTGCCGATGTCCTGCTATAGTGGCTTGCTGAAACAGCAGGCGGGTAGCCGCCTGAAGGTTTGCCGCCCAGGGAGGAACGAACGCCATGATGAGCCGTGAGAAGAACGATCGCATTACGCGCATCGGTCCGGGGACCGAGGCGGGCAATGTGCTGCGGCGCTACTGGCAGCCGGCTGCGTTGACGGATGAACTTGCAGGCGCTAGGCCGGTGGTGCCCGTGACCCTGCTCGGAGAGCGGCTGGTGCTGTTTCGCGATGAAGAAGGCGAACTGGGTCTGATTGGCCGGCACTGCCTGCATCGTGGCGCCGATCTTTGTTACGGCAGGCTTGAGGACAACGGCCTGCGCTGCCCTTTTCATGGCTGGCATTTCGACCGCAACGGCCAGTGTGTCGAGCAGCCGGGCGAACCTGAAGGCAGCCGGATGCATGAAAACATCAGGACGGTTTCCTATCCGGTGGTCGAGAGGAACGGCATCGTCTTCGCCTATATGGGTCCGCTTGGGCAAAATGAATCGCCGCCGGAATTTCCCGATTACGACTGCTTCCGTGCACCGGACAGCCATGTCTTTGCCTTCAAGGGGTTGTGGGAATGCAACTGGCTGCAGGCGATGGAAGTGGGCATTGATCCTGCGCACGCCTCCTTCCTGCACCGTTTCCTGCAGGACGAGGACCCGGAGGAAGGTTACGGCAAGCAGTTCCGCGACAAGGCAGCCAATACCAATATTCCGATGACCAAGCTGTTGCGGGATTATCCGAGGCCGGAAATCCGCGTCGAGGAAGCCGAGCACGGCATGCGGATCATTTCGCTGCGCCATCTTGATGACGGGCGCACCCATGTCAGGGTGACCAACCAGATCTTTCCGGAAGCGATCTGCATTCCCATGTCGCGGGAGATGACGATCACCCAGTGGCATGTGCCGGTCGATGATGAGAACTGCTACTGGTACTCGGTGTTCACCTCCTTCGGCGAACCGGTGAACAAGGACGTGATGCGTGAACAACGGCTGAAGGAACACACGCTGCCGGATTACGCGCCGCTGAAGAACAAGCGAAACAATTACGGCTACAACCCGGATGAGCAGGAAAGTCTGACCTATACGGGCATGGGGCTCGACATCAACGTGCACGACCAGTGGGCGGTGGAAAGCCCGGGGCCGATCCAGGACCGCACGCAGGAACATCTCGGCAAGACCGATGTCGCGATTATCCGCTACCGCCGGATGCTGAACGCGGCGATGGATGGGCTGGCAGCGGGCGATGGAAGCGCCTTGCCGGCAAGTGCCGATGTGGCCGCCATCCGGGGGCCGGTATCGATCGATGCCATCGCAGAGGCTGGAGCCGGCTGGGAGGATGTGTGGCGCGACAGCGACCGCGAGCGGCGAGCGGCTTGCTCGTGGGATGCGGCAATCGGTGACGAAGAAACCACGATGAGCGGCGCTGCCGAATGAGCCTTGAGAAGAAGCTGAAAACCGGCAAGCTGGCTGCTGGTGGGCTGATGGATGGTGCCGGGATCGCCAATGCGCTCAAGGCTGCCGGCCGCGTTGAAGCCGAGGGTATCGAGACCATCCGCATGGTCTTTACCGACCCGCATGGCATTCTGCGCGGCAAGACGGTGGTGGCAGATGCACTGCCTTCGGTACTTTCTGCCGGGCTTGGAGTTCCCTCGACGCTGCTGTTGAAGGACCTGTCGCACCGCACGGT
>JAGRLQ010000002.1:12679-20893 GCA_020441735.1 Nitratireductor sp. | reverse complement strand
ACAAGGTCGAGCGCCTGGATGCCGTTGGCGCCTTCTTAGATCTTGGCAATGCGGGCATCGCGCACGAACTGGCTCTTGCCCCATTCCTTGATATAGCCATGGCCACCATAGACCTGCTGCGCCTTGACGGCGTTTTCAAATCCCTTGTCGGTGAGCACGCCCTTGATGATCGGGGTCAGAAGCCCCATCAGGTCATCGGCATGTTGGCGCTCTTCTTCCGAGGCGGCGCGGTGCGAGATGTCGCCCTGCAGTGCCGTCCACAACATGAAGGCGCGGCCTGCCTCGTTGATCGCCCTGATATCCATCAGCATGCGGCGCACGTCCGGATGCACGATGATCGGATCGGCTTTCTTGTCGGGAAACTTCGGACCGGTCAGCGAACGGCCCTGAATGCGCTCATTGGCGTAGGTAACCGCGTTCTGATAGGCAGCTTCCGAAATCGCCAGCCCCTGCAGGCCGACGCCGAGCCGCGCCTCGTTCATCATGACGAACATGGCGTTGAGGCCGCGGTTTTCCTCGCCGATCAGATAGCCCACTGCATCGTCATAGTTGAGAACGCAGGTGGAATTGGCATGAATGCCCATTTTCTCCTCGATCGAGCCGCAGCTGACACCGTTGCGCTCGCCGGGATTGCCAGCGCCATCGAGAACGAATTTCGGCACGATGAACAGCGAGATGCCCTTGGTGCCTTCCGGTGCGCCTTCGATGCGCGCCAGTACAAGGTGAATGATGTTGTCGGAGAGATCGTGCTCGCCGGCGGAAATGAAAATTTTCTGCCCTGAAATTTTGTAGCTGCCGTCACCGGCAGGAACCGCCTTTGTGCGCAGCATGCCCAGATCGGTGCCGCAATGGGGCTCCGTCAGGTTCATGGTGCCGGTCCAGGTGCCCTCGATCATCTTCGGCAGATAGGTCTGCTTCTGTTCGTCGGAGCCATGGACCTGAATGGCGGCAATCGCGCCCTGGGTCAGTCCCGGATACATGGAAAATGCCATGTTGGAAGATATCAGATATTCACCAACCGCCGAATGCAGCGTGTAAGGAAGTCCTTGACCGCCGTAGTCCGCCTCGGCGGAAAGCCCCATCCAGCCGCCTTCCTTGTAGGCCTGGAAAGCTTCCTTGAAGCCTTTCGGTGTCGTTACCGAGCCGTCGTCATGCCTCGTGCAGCCTTCCTGGTCGCCGGACTGGTTGATCGGCTGCAGCACTTCCTCGCAGAGTTTCGCCGCCTCGCCGAGAATGGCCTCGATCATGTCCGGGGTTGCTTCCTCGAAACCCGGAAGGTTGTGATATTTCTCGAGATTGAGCATCTCGTTGATCACAAACAGGGTGTCCTGCACGGGAGCGCTGTAAACTGGCATGAAGACCTCGCTTTTCCTCTCATTGTGTACGACCGCAGCCTGCAATGGCTGCCGGAACGACACATCTCATGATGTTTTCATGATGCCGTAAGACGCATGCATGACAAAACCGTTCCGGATCGATGCCCGCAACTGGCCGGTATCACTGTAAAGAATGACCTGAGTGTCTTTTAGCAAATTCTTACGCTTCCGTAAACGTCAAAATTTGCAAGGCGGTCACAAGAATGGTTGCCGGACGTGCTGCATGAGGGAATGGTGTTGGATCACTCACAATACGTATGCAGGATGACAGGTCTGTGCAAGGCGCAACAAAATACCCCTGCCACGAAGCAAATCGCGGCAGGGGTGATCTGAAACAGCCGAATCACCATGGGCGATTGGCACACAAAAGGGCAGGGATCCTGCGCTTTCCGGTAAGGCCTTAAAGCTGGCTTTCGAGATAGCTGATGGTCTCGCTGATCTCGTCCAGCGCTTCGTCGATTTCCTTCTTCTGATCGGAAAGGACACCAACCTGGCGCTTGAACTTGCTGATCAGTTTTTCCGTCGCATCGCGGGTAAGGTGATCCTGATCGTTCACCTCGAGAATCTCCTCGATCTCCGAAAGCGAGAAACCGGACCGCTTGGCCAGCAGAATGAGCTTCAGGCGCTCGCGGTCAGCCGCGGAATAGAGTCGCGTGGAGCCGACCCGCTTGGGTGACAGGAGCTTGCGGTCTTCATAGAAACGCAGCGTGCGCAGGGTTACATTGAATTCACGGGAAAGCTCTCCGATGCGGTACATGGTTTCCGCATCGTTGCCAGCCTCGTCTCTTACCAACCCGATCAAATTGCCGGTATGGGTATCTGGATGCATTTGTTGTTCCTCATAAACTGCCGTATTCCGCAGATTCAGACCAACGGGCTTCCCTCCCGTGTCCCCACTTAACCTAACGTACGGACATTGATGTCCCGGTGCAAGTATTCAAGAGCCAACGTGGTTGATTTGAACATACCAAACACCGTGTCTGAAACCTCAACAGACAGTTCGAGCATCGAAATTAGGTCATAAGTAAGCTTATCCGTTGCCTCGTTGGCCATCTCCTTCGGAATTTTGGGGATTGAAAGGCGCCGGAATTACTAGTCCGGCAAGCTAGAATTGACGGGCACGTAAACGTAATCGCACCAAAATTCAACCCTCGATGAACACATTTTGCAGATGGCAGCTTCCCGCTGCATGCATGGATACAGATTCGGGAATACGCCGTGTCACGTTCCCGCCCCGCCACAGATCGTTAACCATTAACCGCTTGTTTACCCTGTTTTGTGAAAGGTGGTTCCCACAAAGGCGGTGTGCGGCACTTTTGATTCGCCGGCTGGCACAGGACGTATTTGCAGATGATTAGCAAGGATTGCAGTGAAGTCGGTAGAAACCAGCGCAAGCAGCGGGTCGCATACATCCTTGGAAAGCAGGGATCGGTAAACGTAACATGAGTAGAATACGTTCTCATCTTGATGCGATTATGTCCGGCAATGAAAACCGGGAACCGCAGTCAGACTACGCAGCGGCGCCACGCCCGGCGTTCCCCCGCTCGGGCAGCGAGTACCCCCGTCAGCCGGTTTCCCAGCCTGCACCAAATTTGCGGGATATCCACAAATCCCTGGATCAGCTGGCCAATCGCATTTCAACCGTATCCCGCAACAATGCTCAACAGGCAGTTCCTGCCGCCCAGCCCGCGGTAAGTTCACAGCCCGCATTTCAGGAAATCCGGCAGGAAATTCACAAAGGCATCAGTCAGGTAAAGCAGGAACTCGGTAGTTCCCTCGACCATGATCTCAAGCGCATCGCGGACGGCATTGCCGCACTTCAGAGCGGCCAGAACCTGCATCCCGGCTATGTCGATCAGATGCAGGCCGAGTTGCAGAACCTCAACATCGGGATTCGCCAGATAGCGGAGATGCAGTCTGCTGCGCCGGCCTCCCAGGTTGATCTCTCCGGCGTGTCGCAGTCGATTGAAAGCGGCTATTCCGAAATCGTCCAGAAGCTCGATCAGGTGCTTGCCCAGCGCGGCAACGAGTTGCCCTCGCTGCCGGAAATCAATATTCCGGACTACTCCAATGACCTGAAAGCGCTCGCATCCCGCGTCGAGGAGGTTTCCCGCGCCGTCGTTTCCATGTCGGTTTCGGCTGGTGACATTGAAGGACATCATGCGCTGGAGCGCATCGAAGCGCGTCTGGCAAGCCTGGCCAAGGCTGTTGAAGCAGCCCCGGTATCGGGCGGAGCCCAGCTTGAGAATCAGTTGTTCGCCGACATGGCGAATCATCAGGAGATGGTAGCGGCAGAACTTGCCCGTCTCTCGCAGCACCTTGAAGCCCTGCAGGCGGGCGGCGCGGCTGCTGCCGGACCCGACTACGCCGGAGAAATGGCGCACAACCTGACAGCGCTCGAGGAGCGGATTGCCACACTGGCTGATCGTCTCGATGGCTTCATTTCAGGTGGCGCGGAAAGTCCGGCCGGCAATGGCCACGAGATTCTTGCGGTTCTGCAGGATCTGGTCGGGCGCGTTGAGACGATCGAACAACTTGCAGCGCAGGCCGCACAGGAAGGTCACGAAGGCGAGCCCGGTTCGGCGGATCGTCTTGCCGGCCTCGAAGCACAGATTTCGGCAATTGCCACCCTGCTGGGCAGCGCAGCACTCAATCCCGAAACCGGCGATGCGCAATCGCCTGAGCCGGGTTCGATTGCAGAACGGCTTTACAATATCGAAGGACAGATCGCCGCCAGCCGCGACATCGTCATCGACATGGCCTCCCAGGCTGCGCAAGCCGGTACAGGGGAAAATGCTGCGGGCTATGAAGCCGTGCAGCTGTCGCAGCTTGATGAAGTACTGGCCGAAGTTCGCCAGATCCGCGAGGCAAGTTCCGGCGGAGAGCAGAATGGCGGAAACCTCGGAGAAATCGCCGAAGCCATCCAGGCAATTTCGGCAAGGCTCGACCAGTTGGAAATGGTGCAGGCGTGGCCGGCCAGCCAACCGGAAAGCGACATGCAGTTCGGCGGGCTGGCATCCGCTCAAACCACCGAAATGCCCGCTGAAACCTTCTCCGAGACAGCCTATGTGCCGGAGGCGCTGGAAGCCGTTGAGCCTACAGAACATGCCGGGTTCGGCGAGCACGAGTTGCCGCAGCTGCACGAATCGCCGCCCTTGGCGCCTGAACATGAAACAGCTCACATTGCGCCGGAAGTTGGCGAAGTACAGGCAGATTACACGGTCGAACAGCACGGTCATGCCGACAGCATGATGGCCACGGCCGCCGAGGTCAGGCCACCGGAAGCCGAGGCGGAGGATGTTCCGCTTGAGCCGGGTTCGGGCATGCCGGATCTTGAATCCCTGGTTCGCCGCGCCACCAATCGCAAGCGGGCGAAAACCGAGCCCGCAGCCGAAGAGCCCGGTGACGATGATGGCATCAACGATCTGATGGCTGCCGCCCGCCGCGCCGCCCAGGCCGCATCTGCCCAGGCGCAAACCCGGCGCGAGCGCGAGGCGATGGGTGTTGAACAGCCAGGCGAGAAAAAGCGCTTTTCCATCGGCAAGCCGTCAATGTTCAGCCGCAAGAGGCTGCTGACATCGGTGGCGGTCATCGCGCTGGCCTATGCCGCTTGGGCGATCGTCCCGAAATTCCTCGGCGGCTCGAATGAGACCGAAGTTTCGCAGGCCATTTCACAAGAGCAGCCGCTGGCGGCTGAAGAAAGCGCGGGCGAGGATACAACTGCCGGCGAAGAAGAAGTAGCCGACGCCGCCGACGCTGCTGACACCGGCGGCGCTGCTGTCACGGATGATGAGCCGGCCGCCGGTGACGACATGCTGGCCGATATCCCGCAGGATGATCCGGTTGAAGAGGCATCTGAACCGGCTGATGGGAACGAAGTTCTGGCCGCTGCTAAACCGTTGCCGGATGCCGAAGCAGAAACAGTGCCGGCCATGGCGGCAGGCAGCGAGACGATTGCCATTCCCGATGGCATGCCGCAGGAAATCGGCAATGCTGCCCTGTTGCAGGACGCGGCCGCTGGTGACGGCAATGCGCTCTTCGAGATTGCCCGGCGTTACACCGAAGGTGACGGCGTCGACCGCAGCCTTGAAACCGCTGCCACCTGGTATCAGAAGGCCGCTGATCTTGGACACGGTCCTTCCCAGTATCGTCTCGGCAACTTCTATGAAAAGGGTCACGGGGTAACCGCCGACACCGACAAGGCCGCTGAATGGTATACCAAGGCTGCTGCTGCCGGTAACGCCCTTGCCATGCACAATCTGGCCGTTCTCAACGTTCAGGGACTGCTGGGCAGTGAGCCGGACATGGAAACGGCCATCGGCTGGTTCGAAAAGGCCGCCAATCTCGGCGTCAAGGACAGCCAGGTCAATCTCGGCATCCTCTACACCCGCGGCATGGGCGTGAAAGCCGATCTGGAGCAGGCCTACAAATGGTTCGCCATCGCTGCCAAGGGCGGCGACAACGATGCCGCCGCCAAGCGCGATACGGTTGCCAAGAACATGCGGCCCGAACAGCTTGAAAAGGCACGCGGCGAAGCCGAAATCTGGAAGCCCAAGGCGCTCAGCCGCGATGCCAACATCGTTTCGCTGAAGGAAAGCTGGAAAAAGGGCAGCAATCTGGAGCGGGCAACGCTTCCCGAAAAAGAGCTGGTGCGCAGAACCCAGGCGGTTCTCAGCAAGCTTGGCTTCGATCCGGGCCCGGCAGACGGCATCATGGGTGCCAAGACGGAAGAGGCCATCAAGGCCTATCAGCAGAAATCCGGCCTGCCGGTGGACGGTCGCATTACGCCCGCCCTGCTTGAAGCTCTATCGGCTCAGGCAGTCTAGAAATCTCTCCAGCCAGGATGGCCGAAGGACTTACGGATGCCGGGTGAAGCAACGCAACCGCAAGCCTCTCACGTCGCAGGCGGAACCTTCAACAATCACAGGCGGCTCGCCCATGTACTGGGCATAGCAGGCCTTTTGCCTTTTGTTGCCGGCACGGTTCTGCTGCTGGTTCTGGGCCGGCACAACGCCATGGCCGGTCCGGCGATCGAGGTGTTCACCAGCTATTCGGTTGTTATCCTGTCGTTTCTGGGCGGCATTCGCTGGGGGTATGCCCTGCTGCCCGCACGAGATGATGAAACACCGGTCCACGCGCAATTGCTTGCATGGTCGGTGCTTCCCCCTCTGGTTGCCTGGGCAACGGTTTTCATGAGCCGTCCTGCAGCGCTGGCCGTTCTGCTGATCGCCTATTGCGCCCAGGGTGTGTGGGACAGTTTTTCCGCACACACGGGCAGTCTGCCGCGCTGGTTTGCGCCGCTGCGCATCATGCTGACCGTGGCAGTCGCCATCTGCCACGCCATCGTTTTTCTGATGGCCGCTTTTTCCTGACCTTTCAGGTTTGCTGGAGCGGAGCGCCTAGCGGCACCGTGCAATGTACAGCCTGCCGCGGCGATCCTTGTAACGGCAGTGGGTGAGCGAATTCGCCACGCGGCCGATCAGAACACCGGCACCTGCGCCAACAGCAGCACCGACTGCCGCTCCCTTGAGGGTTCCGGTGCCAAGGCCGCCGATTGCAGCGCCCGCAGCGCCGCCGATCACGGCGTTATCCCGGTCGGTCGAATTGCAGGCGGCAAGTGCGATCATCATGCAGAGGGCTGCTGCCCTTGTCCATTTTACGGCCATGTCAAACTCCTGTTTTCTGGTGCTGCTCTGTCTGATTCCCAGTTCAATGAAATCAATGCGGCAGAGATGGAACGGGTTCGATCACCTTTTGTTACAAAGGTGAAACCCGGCCATCGCATGGGTGTCGACCGCGGGCCTGCATCTGCCTATGGTGGCGGCGATGAGCAACGAACAACTCCAAGCCCGCGCGCCCGATCCGCCTGTATTGCCGGAGCGTTTTTCGGCCTGGTTCGCAAGTCATGGCTGGCAGGCGAGGCCACATCAGCTTGAACTGCTGCAACGCTCGGCGGACGGCGATTCCACCCTTCTGATTGCCCCCACCGGTGCGGGCAAGACCCTGGCAGGGTTTCTACCCTCGCTGGTGGCGCTCGATGCGCGACCTAAACGCAAGCCCGGTGAGGCCTTTCGTGGCGTGCACACGCTCTATGTCTCGCCGCTCAAGGCGCTTGCGGTCGACATCCAGCGCAACCTGACGACGCCGGTTGAGGAAATGGCGCTGGATGTGACGCTGGAAACCCGCACCGGCGACACCCCGCCTCATCGCCGCCAGCGCCAGAAGCTTTCGCCGCCCGACATTCTGCTCACCACGCCGGAACAGGTTTCCCTGCTGATCGCTTCGAAGGATGCGGAACGATTTTTCAGGGATTTGCATTATGTGATCTTCGACGAACTGCATTCGCTGGTGACTTCCAAACGCGGCCAGCTTCTGTCGCTGGCACTGGCACGGCTGCATCGCCTGTCGCCGCAATTGCAGGCCATCGGTCTGAGTGCCACCGTTGCTGATCCTGCAGAGCTGTGCCGCTGGCTGGTACCCCAGGGCGGGGCTGGCGAAGTGCTCGAAGCTGGCCTGATAGAGGTCGCTGGCGGGGCCAAGCCCGAAATCACCATTCTGAAATCGCAGGAGCGCGTTCCCTGGTCGGGTCATTCGGCGCGCTATGCGATGCCGGAGATTTACGAGGCCATCAAGCAGCACAAGACGACGCTTCTTTTCGTCAATACCAGAAGCCAGGCCGAACTGCTGTTTCAGGAACTCTGGCGCATCAACGAGGACGTGCTGCCCATCGCGCTGCATCATGGCTCGCTCGATGTCGGTCAGCGCCGCAAGGTCGAAAAGGCGATGGCGGAGAATCGGCTTCGCGCGGTTGTTGCCACCTCCACCCTCGACCTCGGCA
>JAGRLQ010000002.1:3346-12666 GCA_020441735.1 Nitratireductor sp. | reverse complement strand
CGACTGGGGCGATGTCGATCTGGTGGTGCATGTGGGCGCGCCAAAAGGCGCAAGCCGCCTTGCCCAGCGCATTGGCCGCTCCAACCACCGCATGGACGAACCATCCAAGGCAATGCTCATTCCGGCAAACCGTTTCGAGGTGCTCGAATGCCAGGCTGCCCTTGATGCCAACTATCTCGGCGCACAGGATACGCCGCCCCTGCGGGAAGGCGCACTCGACGTTCTGGCCCAGCATATTCTCGGCATGGCGGTGGCCGAACCCTTCGATGCGGATGAATTGTTTGCGGAAGTGACCACCGCCGCGCCCTATGCCGGTCTCGATCGCCAGAGCTTCGATCGGACGGTCGATTTCGTCGCTACCGGCGGCTATGCGCTCAAAACCTACGAGCGCTATGCCAAAATCCGCAAGAAGACCGACGGAACATGGCGCATCTCCCACCCCAATGTCGCCCAGCAATACCGCCTCAACGCCGGCACCATCATCGAGGCACCGATGCTGGAGGTGCGGTTGACCCGGATGACCGCAAAAGCCCTGCGCAGTGCCGGTACGTTTCGGGGCGGGCGCAAGCTCGGCAAGATCGAGGAAGGCTTTCTGGAGTCGCTTGCCTCGGGCGACACCTTCATCTTTGCCGGCCGCACCGTGCGCTTCGAAGGCATTGCCGAAGCGACCTGCTTTGTCAGCGATGCCGAAGGCAGCGATCCGAGGATTCCGGCCTATGCCGGCGGCAAGTTTCCGCTCTCGACCTATCTGGCCGATCAGGTGCGCGCCATGCTCGCAAACCCCGATGACTGGCAGCGCCTGCCGAAACAGGTGGCCGACTGGCTGCGCATCCAGAAACGGGTCTCCATCCTGCCAGCAAAGGGCGATCTGCTGATTGAGACCTTTCCGCGCGGTGGCAAGTTCTACATGATCGCCTATCCCTTCGAGGGCAGACTGGCACACCAGACACTTGGCATGCTGCTGACCCGCCGGTTGGAGCGGGCAAAGGCGAGGCCGCTCGGCTTCGTTGCCACCGATTATGCCCTCGGCATCTGGGGCCTCATGGATTTCGGCCGCATGATCGAAACGGGCGAGATGCCGCTTTCCGCCCTGTTCGACGAGGACATGCTGGGCGATGATCTGGAAGTGTGGTTGAACGAATCCTTCATGCTCAAGCGCACGTTTCGTCATTGTGCCACCATTGCCGGGCTGATCGAGAAGCGTCATCCCGGCAAGGAGAAGACTGGTCGCCAGATGACCGTCTCCTCCGATCTCATCTACGACGTGCTGCGCGAGCATGAGCCAGACCACATTCTTCTGCAGGCAACCCGTCAGGAGGCTGCCTACGGCCTGTTGGATGTGCGCCGCCTTGGCGATATGCTGAAGCGAATCAAGGGCCATGTGGTTCACCAGAGACTTGATGCCATTTCTCCGCTGGCGGTGCCGATCATGCTGGAAGTGGGGCGGGAGTCGGTGGCAGGCGAGGCACAGGACGCCCTGCTTGCCGAGGCCGCCGACGAGCTTGAGGATGAACTGATGGCCGGTCTTGATGGGCAATAATGCCTTGATGAGAAAAATTGAAAGTGATGCGGCAAATCGATGGGATTGGCTTCGGGCTCGGCGAGACAGGCGGTACCCTTGGAGGAACGCGCACCCTGCATTGATGTGATCGTTTCCGGCGAGCGGCTTACCTGCGACTGGGCGGGCTGTGTCTATTGGGCGGAAGAACAGACCCTCATCGTTTCCGATCTGCATCTTGAAAAGGGGTCTTCCCATGCCGCCCGCGGCATGCTCGTCCCGCCCTACGACACGGCAGCAACGCTGTCACGGCTTGCCCAGCGCATCGCGCATTGGAAACCGGCCCGTGTCATCTCTCTTGGCGACAGTTTTCACGATCCAGTTGCCTTCGAGCGTCTGAGCGGGCGCGATCATGACCTTCTGGGCAGCCTGATGGAAGACCGCGAATGGATCTGGATTTGCGGTAATCACGATCCATCGCCACCTGCCAATCTCGGCGGCACCGGCGCACGTGAAATGCTGATGGGCGGACTGACTTTCCGACATGAACCGCTGGCAGGGGAACAGCCGGGCGAAATTGCCGGTCACCTGCATCCCTCGGGGAAAATCTCCCGCCGTTCCAAGAATGTCCGCAGGCCCTGTTTCGTAACCGACGGGACGCGGATGATCCTGCCATCCTTCGGCGCCTACACCGGCGGGCTCAACATCCGCGATGCGGCATTCGACGGCCTGTTCAGCGAGGAGAGGTTGAGCGCCGTCCTGCTCGGCAGCGGCCGCGTTTTCCATATTGGCGCGCGCAATCTGGTGGCCTGAAGCATGTTGCGCAGTTTCATTGGCCTTGTGCTTGCCGCCATGCTTTCCGCCTGCAGCGATGCCGGTTCCGGAAAAGTGGGGCAAACGGAGTATGTTCTCGCCTTTTCCTGGCATCCGGCATTCTGCGAGACGGCCCCGCGAAAACCCGAATGCCGCGACCAGCAGAAAGGCGGCAAGGGACGCTTCTCCCTGCACGGGCTCTGGCCGCAACCCGGCAGCAACATCTATTGCGGTGTGAGCGCTACCGAAATGGAAACCGACAGGAGCGGCAACTGGCAGGCGCTCGACGTGCCGCGCATCGCCGACCCAGTCTGGCAGAAACTGCGCGAGCTCATGCCGGGTACGCGCTCTTCCCTGCACAAGCATGAATGGGTAAAGCACGGCACCTGTTACGGCGATGGCGATATCGATACCTATTATGCCCATTCGGTGAAGCTGATGGCGTGGATCAATGCTTCCAGCCTGACCTATCTGTTCGACGCCAATCTCGGACGCCGGGCAACCGGCAAGGACATCCGAGATGCCTTCGAACGCGATTTCGGCCGCGGTACCGGTGACCGTCTGCGCATTTCCTGCAAGCGGGATGCTGATTCAGATCGCCGGATGATTGTTGAAATCACCCTGGGACTGGCGGGCGACATCGGTGCTGCAACCTCTCTTGCCCCGTTGGTCGAGGCGTCACCTGAAACCGATCCCGGCTGCCCTGACGGGATCATCGACCCGCCGGGATTTCAGTAGGCCCAAAAGTCTCACCGGTCTTTCGCCTTGATTTGGCCCGTCGAAGCGCCTACCTGCTTTTGAAGTGCAGGAGAGGGAGCCCCCATGGCCGACAGACTCACGCAATTCCTCGGCGATACGCCGGGCCGCACCGCCGTCAAGCTTATCGTCATTTCGCTGGTGGTCGGCATCATCATGAGCGCCATCGGCTATACACCGATCGATGTCTGGCATGCCTTTACCGATTTTCTCGAGCGCATTTACGAGCTCGGCTTCCGCGCCTTCGGCCGGTTCGGCGAATACCTGCTCTATGGCGCGATGATCGTCGTGCCGGTGTTCCTGCTCGCCCGTCTGCTGAAGTTCAAGGGCTGATCAACCTGCAAATTCTGCCGCCACGTGATGAATGATCGTGTGGCGGCGAGCGGCTTCGGCAGCATCGCTGGAGTATCCGCCGCCCTGCACACAGGCGACGGAGATGCCGCGCTGCCGGAAAAAGCTGATCACTGCCCTGTCGCGCAGGGCAAGCCCGTGGCTGCTCAACGCCAGCCTGCCGAGCCGATCGTCTTCATGCGGGTCAACACCGGCGTTGTAGAAAACCAGATCTGGCGCGCCGAAGGCAATCGCCCGTGAAAGCGTGTCTTCCACGACCTCATGATAGGCATCGTCCCCGACATCGTCCGGCAGGCCGACATCCAGTGTCGAAGCAACCTTGCGCACCGGATAGTTCTTCTCGCTGTGAATGGAGATGGTGACCACCCGATCCTCGCTGCGGAAGATATCCGCTGTACCGTCGCCCTGATGCACGTCGCAATCGAAAACGAGAATGTGTTTCGCTTCGCCTGCCGCCAGCAGGTTTGCCGCCGCAATACCCACATCGTTGAAGACGCAGAAGCCTGCTCCCTGTGATCGTCTCGCATGATGCGAGCCGCCGGCGGTAGACGTTGCAATACCCCGTTCGAGCGCCAGCTTTCCGGCCAGCAGGCTGGCACCCGAGGACAGCCTTGCCCGCATCGCGACCGCCGGGCTGATATCGAAGCCGATTTCGCGCGCGATCCTGCCATCCACCGAAGCGGTGAAAACCTGGCGCACATAATCCGTGTCATGGGCGAGCACCGCCTGATCGAATTCGACTGGCTCCGGCACGATGAACTCGCCCGGCGCAATCAGCCCGTCCTCAACAAGGAACTTCGCGATCAGCCCGTATTTTCCCATCGGAAAGCGGTGTCCGGGCGAAAGGTTGGCTTGAAAATCCGGATGGTGCAGAATGGCAAGCGGCATGGCACCCTTTCATAGCGTCATTCCATTTGCCTGCAAGTTGCCACCGCTCCTGACATCGTTCTGTCAGTTGGGAAAAGACCTTGGCAGATTTCAGTGGTAGGCCCGGCAAATTGCTGTTAGCGCAAAATCATGGACGCAGCACACTCCATCGAGCCGCACCGGATCGGCAGGCCCTTTGCCGTTACCCATCGCATGGTGATTGGTCTCGCCCTGCCGATGACGCTCGCCTACATGACGACGCCAATTCTGGGCCTGGTCGACACGGCCGTTGTCGGCAGGATGGGCAGTGCGGCACTGATCGGCGGCCTTGCGGTCGGTGCCATCATCATCGATATCGCGTTCACCACGCTGAATTTCCTTCGCTCGGGCACGACCGGGCTGACGGCACAGGCGGTCGGGCGCGAGGATGAAAAGGAAAAGCAGGCGATCCTGTTCCGCTCGCTGATGATCGCGCTCGCCGGCGGACTGATTATGATTGCGCTCATCCCGGCGATCCTGTGGGTCGGCCTGTGGTTCATGGCGCCCGGCGAAGCCGTTGCCAGCGCCACCGAGCGCTATTTTGCCATTCGCATGCTGGGCGCGCCTTTTGCGCTTGCCAACTATGCGCTGCTGGGGTGGCTGATCGGTCTCGGCCGGGCAGGGTTGGGCCTGTTGCTGCAGATCGTCCTGAATGTCACCAACATTGCCCTGTCCATCCTGCTTGGCCTGACACTGGGCTACGGCATTGAGGGCGTTGCCTGGGCAACCGTCGTTTCGGAGACCATCGCCTTTGCCGCCGGCAGCTTCATCTGCTGGCAATTGCTGGATCATTCGGTTCGTCCCTCGCGCCAGCGTGTTTTCGACAAGGCGGCCCTTGTCCGCATCGCCAATCTGAACGCCGACATCATGGTGCGCTCCTTCCTGCTAATGCTGGCCTTCGCCTTCTTCACCGCCCAGGGTGCGAAGTTCGGCGAAACGGTGCTGGCCGCCAATGCCGTGCTGATGAACTTCTTCATGATTTCCGGCTTTTTCCTCGACGGCATGGCCACGGCTGCCGAACAGATTGTCGGCCGGGCAATCGGCGCCCATCACCGCGAGGGATTCTGGCGCGGTATCCGCCTGACCTTGCTGTGGAATTCCCTGATGGCGCTGGCGCTGTTCGGCGTCTTCTGGCTGTTCGGCCATGCGCTGATCGATCTTATCACCACGCTCGAGCCGGTCCGCGAGGAAGCCTATCGCTGGCTGATCTTTGCTGCGGCAACCGCGCTTACCGGCGTTGTCGCCTTTCAGATGGACGGCGTCTATATCGGCGCCACCTGGTCGCGCGAGATGAGCGTGATGATGATCCTGTCCTTTGCCGCCTATCTGGCGGTCTGGTGGCTGTTGCGCGACAGCGGCAATACGGGACTTTGGCTGGCGCTTCACTCCTTCCTGATCTTCCGCGGCATCACGCTGTCGGCGCGTCTGCCGGGCAATGCGCGCCGGGCCTTCGGAAGTTAGCGGCTACAGGATTTTGAGCACGTCTTCCGGCGGTCGGCCAAGCGCCGACTTGCCCTTGTGCAGCACGACCGGCCGCTCAATCAGAACCGGGTTGTTCGCCATCGCGGCAATCAGCGACTTGCCATCACCCACGTTTGCGAGGCCTAACTCCTTGTAGACGCTCTCGCCTGTTCGCATCAGGCCGCGTGGTTCGATGTTCAACTGCTTGATGACGGTTGCGATTTCCGCCGCAGAAGGCGGCGTTTTCAGATATTCGACGATTTCAGGCTCAATGCCGTTTTCGCGCAGCAGTTCCAGCGTCTGCCGCGACTTGCTGCAGCGCGGATTGTGCCAGATGACGGTTTTTTCCGTAGCCATGATCATTCCTCCAGATG
The DNA here is from genome assembly GCA_020441735.1 of Nitratireductor sp. Classification (GTDB taxonomy): domain Bacteria; phylum Pseudomonadota; class Alphaproteobacteria; order Rhizobiales; family Rhizobiaceae; genus Salaquimonas. The sequence continues at coordinate 6,507 of JAGRLQ010000002.1, read as the reverse complement.
CCTTGCCGCCCATTTGGCGGTCTTTCTGCCGGTGATTTCGCCGATGCTGCTTACACCGTCGCGATCCATCCGCGTCACCAAGTCCTTGCAGATGCTACGGGCGATCTGGGGGCCTTCAAACACCATGCAGGAATAAAGCTGCACCAGCGAGGCTCCGGCCTCGAACTTGGCCCATGCGGCTTCTCTGTCACCCACGCCGCCGATCCCGATCAGCGGAAACCGGGTATCGATCGCCTCTCGGAATCGCGCCAGCATGATGGTGGAACGCTCGAACAGCGGCCGCCCAGAAAGCCCGCCTGCTTCACCTGCATGACGATGATGCTCAACGCCATGCCTTGAAAGCGTGGTGTTGGAAACCATGACACCATCGAGTTCGGATCGGTTGATGACCTTTGCGATTTCCTTGACCGCCGCCGTGTCTAGATCGGGCGCCAGCTTGAGGAAGACGGGTGGCTGGCGGCTCGTTTTCGAGCGTGCTTCAAACACCTCCCCCAGCAACCGTTCCAGCGCCTCGCCGGCCTGCAGGTTTCGCAGGCCCGGCGTGTTGGGCGAGGAGATGTTGACGGTGAAATAGCTTGCCAGATGGGCGAAGGCCTGCACCCCTTTCATATAGTCGGCGACGAAATCCTCGCTGTCCTTGTTGGCGCCGATGTTGACGCCGACAATGCCGGGCCTGCCGCGTCGGGCTTCAAGCCGGTTCAAGGCGGCGGCATGGCCTTCATTGTTGAAACCGAGCCGGTTGATGACGCCGCGTTCCTCGACAAGCCGGAACAGCCTTGGCTTCGGATTTCCAGGCTGTGGCCGCGGCGTAATGGTGCCGATTTCCGTAAAGCCGAAACCGAGCTTCAAAACTGCATCGGGCACTTCGGCATTCTTGTCATATCCGGCCGCAAGCCCGACCGGGTTAGGGAACTCCAACCCCGCCAGTTCGACGGCAAGGCGCGGATCGTTCACCGCAGGGCACGGTGGCAAAAGCCCGGCCTTCAGCGCCGTGATCGACACGCCATGGGCGGTTTCCGGGTCCAGGCTGAACAGCGCCTTGCGGCCAAGGGATTGAAACAGGCTCATGCTGACCGGCTTTCGTCTTCCGCGAACCAGTCGGGAAAGCGGTGAGAGCCATCGGCCTGCAACTGCATTTCCTCCCAGATCACCGCGTCGCCAACTGGCAGCCTTGCATAAAGATGCGGAAACAGTGCCCCGCCGCGCGAGGTTTCCATCTTGTAATGGCGCGCCATCGGAGCCGTTGCCACCTTGACCAGCATCAGCCCGTCCTGACCTTTGAAATGCTTTGACGCCGTCTCGCGCACCTGGCCAATGGTCGAAAAATGAATGTAGCCGTCTTCATGATCGACGGGCGCGCCGTCGAACGTGCCTTTCTCCAATGCCTCGTCCCATTGTTCGAAGGTCGCGATCTTGTAGACAAATTCAGGAAGCATGGCGGTGTCTTTATACTGTCTGCGGTATGCTGTGTGAATTGGCACAGACCGCCAGCCGGTACAATGCCATGCTTATAGCCATACGCCTCAATGCCGCCCGCTTGATCGTATAGCCTGATTTGACGGACGCGGCGGGAGATGATGCAATCTGCACACATCACAATGCGCGGGGCAGGAAAGGAATGGCCATGACCAATCTCAGCAAATTAGCCCGCTCGCGTTTTCTGTTGCCGGCTGTGGTCCTGTTTGGTGCCGCTGCCGTGCTGGTGATGCAGCCGGCCAGGGCGGTGGAAACCGCGGCGGAGACCGGTGATTTGGAATCCGAGCGTTTTGAACTGCAACGCGATGGCGATGATTTCATCCGCCTCGACAAGCGCTCCGGCCAGATGTCGATCTGCCGCAAGCGCTCTGGCCAGCTTGTCTGCCAGATGGCGGCCGACGATCGCGAAGCGATCGAGAAGGAGTTCGACTCGCTGCTGGACCGCCTCGACCGCCTGGAGGCAAAGCTCGAGGAACAGGATGACGACACGCGTGAGCGTCACAGTTATCGCTGGGATGACGAGGACTTTGACGAGTTCGAAAAGGAACTCGATGATGCGCTCGACTTTTCAGCCCGTTTCTTCAAGCGCTTCTACGGCAAGATGAAAGACTGGCGCTACGAGTTCCGCGATCTCTACAAGGAATGATCCGAAAGATAGGCGGTGAAGCTTTCCGGCAGAGTCACGGCCCGCCGGCTTTCGAGGCTCATCACAAGGCAGCAAACCTCGCCGCGCGCCGCAACGCGCCCGTCCTTCAGGCTTCTAAGCGTGTGCACAAGGCGGAATGTCCGCCCTTTCTGATCGGCAACCCTTGAAACCAGTTCCAGTGCTTCGCCTGCGGCGATGCTGCCGGCCGGTTGCACCTTCATCTCCACTGAAACGCGGCCATTGTTGTTGGCGTTGAGCCACTCGGTGGTTATTCCCGCATGCTCCCAGATATGGGACGCGCCGTCTGAAAAGCAGCCGACGATGCGATCGGTGCGCAGCCTGCCTGCTGCATCGAGATCGGCCTCTGCAGCGACCATGTAGTTTATGGCCAGCGCCTTTCCGGCCTTGATATGCTCGGCCAGAAAATCGGCATCGTCGGTTTCGCAGTCGCCTGCAGCGAGGCCTCTTGGCGAAGCGGCCTCCAGCGCATTGCCCTCGCCGGCGATGGCTGCTGCTTCCAGATCATTGAAGCAGTCGAGCGATGTGGCGCAGATTTCTCCCGTCGAGATTTCCCGCAGCACCTGCACTAGATGCCCCTTGAGCGGGCCGCTATCCAAAAAGGCGGCCATTGTGGCCGTGCTTTCGCCTTCCAGCAGCTCGCGGTGATAACGCACATGCCGGTGCCGGAGGATCGGGTGTTGGCTTTCCCTTGCATGCTTCGCGAGAAACACCGCCGCGCCTTCCTCGAAGCGGCGGATGTAGAAGCGGACATTCATGTGCCGGTTCTCGTCGCACTCCCAGGTATTCACGAAAGATCGGTGTATCTCGATCATGCAGCGTCAAACTCTCCGGTTGCGTCTTCTTCGTCCGCGGCATCGCCGGCCGGGGCATGCTGTACCTGATCGTAAAAGGCGTTGATGACAAGCGCGGCTGCCAGAATGCCTGCAGCAGCCAGTGCGCCCACAAGACCGCCAAGCTCTCCCGGCAGACCCTCCGGCATGCCGGGAAGGGGCAGCAGCACTTCATCGCCATTGGCCGG
>JAGRLQ010000002.1:0-3214 GCA_020441735.1 Nitratireductor sp. | reverse complement strand
GGAAGCGCCGTGCTTGCGATGATCGACATGCCCAGCAGAAAAGAAGTCTCGGGATTGGCCCAGCGCCAGTGAACGCCAAGCGCGGAAACAGCAACCAATCCGGCGATGACAATCCGGCTCCAGAACACCCTGTTACTTCCCGTCACCTTCAGTTGCGGCATGTAGAACGCGCCGGTGAAATTACTCGCCATGGCAAGCGCGGTGCTGGCGCAAAAAGCTGTCAGCAGCAGGATTGCAGAAGCCGTCATCAGTCCGGTCAGCGCCAGCGGATAGCCGTTGAAATCAGCTGCGGCAGCCAGAAACAGCAGGCCATCAACGGAAAGATCGGAGGAGCTCAGAATATGATCGGCGCCTTCCGGGCAAACCGTCAGAAGCTCTTCGGCGCTGCCGACGGCGGCCCCGCATACCGTGATGAGATCGGTACCGCGCCCAGACCATGAAAAAAGTACAGGCGTCTCGATCCTCGCCTCGCTGACCGAAAGGCCAAGCAGGGTTTCGTAGAATCCGTAGCCGGCATAGATCAGCAGCGCCACGATGGAGGCGACGGCGAAACCGGCAATCAGGATGGCCTTTGTACCGGCATCCCCGGCTCTCGCCATTGAACTGCTGGCGGCATAGAACTGCATCATCGGCGGATAGGCGGCGACGGCCAGCAATATCACGATGCCGGTGGCAAGGTGTACGCCGGGCGCCTGTGTGAGGAACGGCGAAATACCGGTCATGATTTCCGAGAGCCGGTTGAACTGAAGGCTTTTGAGCTGGTCCTCGAGATCCCACAGCGGCTCGAGCGCAGCCGAGCCAAAGGAAAGCTGGCCGATCGGAATGCCCTCGCCCTTTACCGCCATGGCGAACAGCAGAAGGTTGACGGCCAGAAGAAAGGTCACCACCGCGACGTTGCTGAGTCTTGCGGCTGAAAAAACACCACCCAGGCCTGCCGTCAGTGCCGCCATGAGAACCACCAGAATGATTGCCGTTTCGCGCGTCAGGTTGAAATACCAGGCGGCAAGATAGCTTGCGGCCTCCAGCCCCGGCATGATGAGCAGTACGCCCGCAATGGCCAGCATCAGCGCCAGCGTTTGTGCCGGCAGTCGGGAACCATATTGCCGCAACATCATTTCGCAGGGATCGGACAGGCCCGCAGCCCTGAACCGGGGGCCGACCAGCAGAACGGAAAGCGCGATGCCCGAGACGGCCGCCGCACCCGTCATGATCAGAAACCCCGGGGCAAGCGCCACAAACCCTCCCGCCTGCATGATGATGAACGGAAACAGCAGGCAGCCGGCAAGCGCCGTCGCGGCAAGACCGGAACGCATGGTGTGATCGGCGGTGAAGAACTTCGACGCTCTTGTTGTGCCGGCGGCAAACGACGCCGTTGTCCACAGGACAAGCGTGAAGGCCGCCGTCAGCGCAATCACATAGGCACGGGGAACACCGACCTTCTCCATCGTGTAACCGGCCAGGAGAAGCAGGATGCAGGCTGCCAGAAACGCCAGCACCGGCCAGGGTTTGCGTTCTTCGTCGTTCATCGTCTGGTCCGCTCGATATGCCTGGCGGCCTGCCGCACGACCACGAACAGCACGAGCGGCAGCAGGATCAGGCTGAAGAACCAGACGAATGGCATGGCAAACAGGGATTCGGAGTTCCGTCCCTGCAGAGCCGATCCCAGCGCTATCACGAACAGCAATATGCAGATCGCCACCGCCAGCCACCAGGCCGGCCGCGCACTGCGCTTCAACCGATACAATGAAAACGAACGCATGGCCGTGCCTTACCCCAAAACCCGGCATCGGGCTACAGCAAGTTGCGTTCCGCCAGCTACTTGTCTTTCCCGGGTGATCTGGCATGATTGCCGCAGGCCATTGCTGGGAGGACAAGGCTTGCAGGAGGAAACCAGGATTCTTGTAGCGGATGATCATCCGCTTTTTCGCGAGGCGCTGGAAAGTGCGGTTGGCGGTCTGGACCGGGGCATCGAGGTGCGCATGTCCGGTTCGTTCGAGGAGGCGGTGAGCCTGCTGGACGAGGAAGCCTCGCCCGATCTGTTGCTGCTCGATCTCAACATGCCCGGCTCGAAGGGCGTGACCGGCCTCACCCAGATCAGGGCGCGCTATCCGGCGGTTCCCGTCATCGTCGTCTCCGCAACCGAGGATACGGCGACAATCCGCAAGTCCATCGCGCTGGGCGCTTCCGGCTATGTCCCCAAATCTTCCGGGCTTGAAGACATCCGCAAGGCGGTGACGGCGGTTCTCGGCGGTGATGTCTACCTGCCCGACAACATCGATCTCGAAGCGGCGGATGATGACGAGACGGCGGAACTGATCGAACGGCTGCAAAGCCTGACGCCGCAGCAGACCAAGGTTCTGGGCATGCTGGCCGAAGGGCTCTTGAACAAGCAGATTGCTTATGAACTTGGCGTCTCGGAAGCAACGGTCAAGGCCCATGTCTCGGCGATCCTGCTGAAACTTCGCGTCGACAGCCGCACTCAGGCGGTCATCGCCTATTCCCGCCTCGGTGGCAGCGCGGAATAATTGCTGCGCACATCGCAGACGCTTCCAAAACACATGGGAAAGGTAGGCAAGGAGTTGCATCTCGCCGCCAGCATCCTCGCCCCTCCTGAGCTTGTCGAAGGGTGGGGAGAGGATACGCAGGCCCGGTGAAGCGAGCCATTGGCGAAGCTGAACCGCTGGCCGCAGTTGGTGAGGGGGCACCCCTCATCGCCTTCGCGATGCTCAGGCACTTCTCCCCTGAGGGGAGAAGGTGACGTGCTTCACCATTCACGCGCCACAATTCTCCTCTTCGTCGTTCCGGGGTGCGTGAAACGCGAGCCCGGAATCCAGTCCCGAGAGCGCTCAGCTCTGGATTCCGGGTCCACCCTTGTCAGGGTGTCCCGGAATGACGGGTGGACAGGCATGTTCTTTCCCTCCCCCTTGAGGGGAGGGATTAAGGGTGGGGGTTGCGACCCCGGACTTGTCCCGGGGGAGCCAATTGAGACCTTGCATGAAGGCGGCATGCTTACCCCCACCGGATCAGCCTTCGCTCTGCTCGGCTTCTCCTGCCTCCCCTCCCCATGACTGTTTGGGGGGAGGCAATAGAGCACACCTCACCGTTCACTCGATGCATTCGCACCAGTGTTATGAGAAAGAACACGCAAACCGCAGGGCGGCTCCGCCGTTCTATCCAGGGCATGTGTGCAGCCCTAAGGCCGCCCTGCGCGGAG
>JAGRLQ010000184.1:1455-4227 GCA_020441735.1 Nitratireductor sp. | reverse complement strand
CGATCTTGACGACCATCTGGCCGGGGGTGACGGACTGGACGACTTCGGCGCCGACGGCCTTTTCGCGGATGCGGTCGGTGAAGTCGCGCACCACTTCGAGCGCCACATCGGCCTCGATCAGCGCACGGCGGACCTCACGCAGCGCCGTGGAGACATCCTTCTCCGACAGCGCGCCGCGCTTGGTAAGCCCTTCGAAAATGCCGCTCAGGCGGTCCGACAGCGATTGAAACACGTTTTCTTCCTTTCTTGCGGAATATCCCCGCAAGGTAAGCACTCAAACCGCAAAACCCAAATCAGCCATCACGTACAAAGCAGAAAAACACCCAAGGGCGCATCGCGCTGTTGGGTGTTGGCTTCCGGGATCGGTTTTTCGCTTGTTGAAGCGGCCCCGGTCGGCCTTGGCTGGTTATGGTCTCGCGAGTGAGATGGGTGGCTTCAACAGGAAATGCGGCTCGAAGTCAAGAAAAACCCTGAATACGAGCGCATGAGCGGTCGGCCTACTCCACTATCGGGACGACCTTCTTCACCAGCAACTGGCGCAGGCCGGCGGGCAGGCGGAAGAAGAGCTGCTTGGCGCGCGGTCGGAGGAAACCGAGCCACAGGCGGGCATAAAGACTGCCGATGCGGGTCAGCGGCAGAACGAGATCGCCGACCGGCATCATCTCGTCGGTCCAGCTCAGCTTGTAGCTTGAAGCGGGAATGAGAAAATCGGCGGTTTCGAACCCTTCCTCGAAACAGGTCCTGATGACTTCGCCAAGGTGCAGCCGCCCCGGGCTGGAAGCTTCATAGGCCGGATTCCAGTTGGCCATGAAGGCATAATAACGGCCGCGATAGACAAACCCCCACTGGTCCGAAATGGCCTCGTCGCCGTGTTTCAGCGTCATGGCGATGGTGCGAATGGCACCGACTGAAGGTTCCCTGCCGTCGGAAAAGCGTTTGAGAAATGCCTCGAAGTCTTCGTCCTGAAAGGCGCGCGAGGTAATGCCGAGGCGCTCGAGCCAGGCTTCGCGGCCTTCATAGGCACGGTCGATAACATCGTGAAGGAGCTTGCCGTCCCACGCCACTTCATGGGTCACCGGCGCGCTGCGCTCCAGCCGGTTTCGCGCATTACGCAGGTTCTTGCGCGTCTTGGAGCGCACGGTTTTCTGGTATTCGCCGTGGTTTTCGAACTGCGACAGGGGAACGTAAGGCGCTGCGTCCTTCTCGCCCAACGGTAGCAGGATGTCCTTTGCCAGGCGGGCAAGCGCGCTGTCTTCGCGGACCTGACCGAAATGCACGTAATCGGCGCCGGTCTTTTTCAGCGCGGTCAGCAGATGGCGGGCAAGGTCGCCGGTTTCAGCCGCCGGATCGAGCAGGATATCGGTGTATTGCTGAAAGGGTTCGGCAAAGCCGGTCAGCACTTTCATCCGGCCCTTTTTCTGCAGGGCGAGCGGCAGGATGCCGGTGAGCTGCGAACCACCATCGGCTGCCGTATCGCGAATGGTGATGACGCGCGGGGCAAAGTCCGGCTTGCCGAGGGAGAACTCCAGAAAGTTGCGGCACCAGGCAAAGGACTGGAAGAATACGGTATCCGGGCAGCTTTCCTCAAGCGCCTGCCAGGCTTTGCCCAATGCCAGGATTTCGGCGGGATCGCTGATGATGTCGAGACCGGTGCCGTCGAGCGACGGCTCCACCTGGCGGACCGTGGCAGCGGCCGCCTTGTGGGCGATCTCGTCAAGATTGACGATGCCAGACGGCTGAAAGAACCCGCCGTCTGTTTCCTGGTTTGCCATATACCGCATTTGCTCTCCTCGCTGAGTGCCGGACTCAGAGCCGCAATTCGTAAGGTTCGATGTCGCGCACCCCGTTTTCACCTGCCGGATCGACGGCGAAGTCGATCAGGTAGGGCTTTTCAGCCTTGCTGCGAATACCGGAGAACTTCACCGCGCCGGCAAGTGCCGTCTTGGCTGCGGCGATGACGCCGCCGGTCTGCTTGGCCGGATTGGCGATGCCCGCCTTGCGCAACAGGCCGTTGGCATAGTTGACCGCATAGGAAGTACGGATTTCCTTCGTGTAGTGCTCGGTGGTCACAGACACGTTGAGGCAATTGTGGTTTTCCACCCGGTGCGGCCAGTTGAGCGGCCAGTGCAGCATTTCGCCGGGATGAAGGTCGGTGACGAAGGCTTTTTCATCGAGTTTTTCGTCATAGGGCATGTCGACTTCGTGCAGTTCGCCGAGAATGAGTTTCTCGATGGCGTTGCGGGTGATGAACGGTTCCTCAGCCGGATACAGCCAGACGCGCTTCGTGCCGCGCACCTGCCACAGCATCTGGCCCGGCACGTCGGCGTGATAGGGCACATAGACATTGGGCGATGAAATCAGGATCGTCGTCTTGTGCTTGAAGGTTTCAAGACCGGGCACGCGGGCCTCGAACTCCGCATACATGTCGTGCAGCATGTCGCCATAGGCGGGATCGGCGATCTGCGGCGCGCGCAGGTTGACCCAGATGTCGCCCTTCTGAACCGCCTTCAGCACATCCATGCCGGAAAGGCTGCCGAACTCACCCTCGCGCCGGCGTTTCTTGCCATCGGGGCCGGAGGCGCGGGTATTGACGTGATAATGGGTGCGGTCGGCCTTTTCGATCAGGCTTGCCAGGCGCGCGTCGCTGAACAGTTCCGACTGGTGCAGCGTGTGCTTGAGCCTCAGCGTTTCCTTGCCGAACATGCCGGCATATTCCGGTTTCCAGTCGGCGATGATGTTTCCGGTGGTAATGTCTCGCATGGGTCCAGTCCT
>JAGRLQ010000184.1:0-1376 GCA_020441735.1 Nitratireductor sp. | reverse complement strand
TCCATGCCGGAGTGGTGCAGCGCCGTTTTGACCCAAAGGAATGAAGAAACCATGCCAGAATCGCACGTCAGGCTGTGTTTTGGCGCCTTTTGGCGTTCACCTTGTGAAATGGGGTTAACAGCGCGTTAACGCCTTGTCCGGCTCAGGGTTAACAACTACCTAACAGGGATGCTGCTCTGGTACATCGATCGGGCCGGTTTGGGACATGGTGATCAGGATTTGTTGAATCCTGCTGTCTCAACGCGTTTCGAAGGGGCCGGACGGCCATGACCCGCCGCAAATTGCTGAAATATGCCGGGATCGGCAGTCTTGCCGCCATCGCCGCCGGTTTTTTGGGTACGAGGCCCCATGTGAAGAACCCGTTTTATGACGGCCCGGCCTCCGATCATTTCGACGGAAGGGTTTTCTTCAATCCCGGTGGCACGCCGCCGGGCTCCTTTCGCAACCTGCTGCGCTGGCAGATGTCGGGAAACCGCTCGAAATGGCCCGCAAGAGTCGACAGCCCGCATCCGGCGGACATTCCCCCGGCAGAGGTTGCGAAAAAATCCGCCCGCATTACCCATGTCGGCCATGCAACCTTTCTGATCCAGACAAACGGGCTCAACCTTCTCACCGATCCGGTATGGTCGCAGAGGGCAAGCCCTCTCAGCTTTGCCGGGCCGAAACGGGTCAATGCGCCGGGGATCGGTTTCGATGCCTTGCCGCGCATCGATGCGGTGCTGCTGACCCACTCCCATTACGACCACATGGACATGGCGACGCTGAAGCGGCTGGTTGCCGGACACAACCCGCAGATCATCACGCCGCTTGGCAACGATGCGATGGTACGAAAAGCCATTCCGGATGCGCAGACGGTGACGGGTGACTGGGGCAGCAGGGTTACGCTGGCCGGTGATACGATCATTCATTTCGACCCCTGCCATCACTGGGGTGCGCGCGGCCTGCGCGACCGGCGGATGACGCTGTGGTGCGCGTTCACGATCGAAACCCCGCATCTGAAACTCCACCATGTGGGCGATACCGGCTTCCATGACGGCATCAACTTCCGGGCGGCAGCGGAAAAGCATGGCGGGTTCGATCTCGCCATTCTGCCGATCGGCGCATACGAACCGCGCTGGTTCATGAAATTCCAGCACATCAATCCGCCCGAAGCGGTCGAAGGCATGCAATTGCTCAAGGCGAAGCGCGCCATTGGCCATCACTGGGGAACCTTCCAGTTGACCGACGAGCCCGTTGACGAGCCGAAGGAAAAGCTTGCAGAGGCACTGGCGCAAGCGGGCATCGCGCCGGAAGCCTTCGAGGCAGCCCATCCGGGGCAGGTTTTCACGCTTTGACAGTTCGTTTGCGCTGTCCGCTTCACCTCTCTATATGACGTC
>JAGRLQ010000183.1 GCA_020441735.1 Nitratireductor sp. | reverse complement strand
AAGACCAGCCCGCCCTTGTCGGATTGCGAAATGTAGAAATGGCCGGCGCCGAAGGTGATGACGCCTGGTATGACGGGTTTGAGCCCCTCGGAAACGAAGGCCTGCAACACATGGCTTTCGATCGGCAGGCGCATGCCGGCGGCTGCCATCACCCGGCTCGACGAACCGGCAACGCATACGGCGATCTTGTTTGCCGCGATCTTTCCTCTCGAAGTGACGACGCCCTTGCAGACACCGTTTTTGATGTCGAAGCCGGTCACCTCGCAATTCTGGATCAGGTCGACGCCGCGGCTGTCGGCACCACGCGCATAGCCCCAGGCGACGGCATCGTGGCGTGCCGTGCCGCCGCGCTTCTGGATCAACCCACCGCGGATTGGGAAACGGGCATTGCCGAAATCGAGAAATGGGCAAAGGCGGCGAACGCCTTCGGCATCGAGCAGTTCGGCATCGGCGCCTGCCATCAGCATGGCGTTGCCGCGCCTTGCATAGGCGTCGCGCTGGGAATCGGAATGGAACAGGTTGACGATGCCGCGCTGGGAAACCATGGCGTTGTAGTTGAAGTCCTGTTCGAGGCCTTCCCACAGTTTCATGGAAAGCTCGTAGAACGGTTCGTTGCCGGGCAAGAGGTAGTTGGAGCGGATGATGGTGGTGTTGCGGCCGATATTGCCGGAGCCGAGCCAGCCCTTTTCCAGCACGGCGACATTGGTGACGCCGAACTCCTTTGCCAGATAATAGGCGGTCGACAGCCCATGGCCGCCACCGCCGATGATGACGACCTCGTAGTGCTCCTTCGGTTCCGGCTCGCGCCAGACCGGCTTCCAGCCCTTGTTGCCGCTGAGGGCTTCGGTGAAGATCCTGAGCGCTGAATATTTCATGGGTTCGGTCTTCCGCTTGCCGCCCTGGTTGAAGCCGGTTCTTTCTCGGCCGGGCAGCCCGAACAGAAGCTTGATAATTGGGTCTGCTCTGGACTTTTCCAAAAAAGACAGAATATTGCGCCGCATGGTCAGCTACCATCGGGACGAGCGTCCCTTCAAAATCGGATTTCTGCTGCTGGAAGGGTTCGCGCTGATGTCCTATGCATCGGCGGCAGAACCGTTCCGTGCTGCCAACCAGATTGCTGGGCGGCAGCTCTACGATGTTTCCAACATCTCGCTTTACGGCAGTTCGGTGCAGTCTTCGGCTGCCGGCGTGGTGCGCACCAAGACGCAGCTTGGCGAGCACACGGATTTCGATCTTGTTATCGTGGCCGCGGGCGGCGATCCGACGCTGTTCCGCGACAAGCGGGTGTTCCAGTGGCTGCGCCATCTTTCAAGACGTGGCGTGGCGCTGGGCGGGGTTTCCGGCGGGCCGGTGATCCTGGCTTCCGCCGGCCTGATGAAGGGCTACCGGATGACCGTGCATTGGGAGCATGCTTCCGCACTGGTTGAGATCGCACCGGATCTTATTCTGGAGCGTTCGATCTATGTCATCGACCGCGACCGCTATACCTGCGCCGGCGGGATTGCCGCACTCGACATGATGCACCATCTGATCGCCTCCCATCACGGCGAGGAACTGGCGACCCAGGTCAGCGACTGGTTTCTGCATACCAATGTGCGGGCACCCGGCCAGCCGCAGCGGGCGGGCTTCGTGGCGCGCTACGGCACCAACTCGGCACCGGTCATCCGCGCCATCGAGGCGATGGAAAATCATCTCGACGATCCGCTGGAGCTTGCCCAGGTGGCAACGCTGTCAGGCGTTGGCCCAAGGCAGTTGAACCGGCTGTTTTCCGACAAGCTCGGCATCGGCACCATGGCCTTCTACCGCGACATGCGGCTTGAACGGGCAAAGAACCTGCTGTCGCAGTCCTCGCTGTCGATCACCGAGATCGCGCTGGCGACGGGTTTTTGTTCCTCTGCCCATTTTGCCAAGACATTCCGCCAGAAATTCGGTTCGCCGCCGTCTGCCTTCCGGCGTTAATGGCATTTGTCCCAGCTTAGCCCGCTTTTTTCCTTGCGCCGGCAAAGCTTGTCATATTTCTTACAAAGACAATTATCTTACACTTTTGGGTGCCAGCGCGTGTTTCCTGGCATCAAGATGGCGTGGCGATGGCAAGCGAATTCGAGAAAAGCAGGGCTCGGGATGAAATCACCGATTTCGTCCTGCAGAATTGTCTTGCCCATCACCTTGGTGAGGAGCGTCCCGTCGGTTACGGCCCGGCCTTCAACCCGATCGGTTTTTTAGGCCGCATGGCGCAGCCGGGCGATCTGCTCTTGCTGTCGGGAACACAGAAAAAGGGCTGGTCGCTGTGCTGGCTGCACCGGATCGCGACCAACCAGCCGGAAAACCGCTATCTGTGCGAGAGCATCGAAACCGGTGAGATCAGCTGGTGGTCCAATGTCGGGATTGAGTATCTCGACCGCAATGTGGTCGAGCGCCATCCGCAATGGAAATGGACCGACAAGCAGTTTGCGTTCAGCGACCGGTGGCAGGCGGTTTGCAGTGAACCGGCCGACTGGCACGGGTTGAAGCCGCTGGTACCGAAGTTCGGCTCCGGCCATGAAGTTACCCTGGTGATGCAATCCGCCGAGGGGTGGCGCGAGGAAAGAACGGTGCGGGAATTCCCAGATTACCGCAAGGTGACGAAGACGGAGATGCGCGCCTTCTTCATGCAGTGCCTTTCGGAGGCGGTGAAGGCCTGAGGCGAACCGCTACCAACTAAGTTGCAGGCCCAACCGCGTTCCGCGCTGATCGCCGCTGAAGGCAATTGCGCCACCGCCCGTCAAACGCGTGCCGGTGCCGTTCAGGTTATCTGAAAGCACAGTCTTCAAGCCGATTCCGACCGCCGTTACCTCTTCGTTGGCAGCGGTGCCGAAGTTCAGCTTGATACCGAATTTCTCGCCCGCGATCAGATCCGGTTCGTCAAGCGCGTTGGCAATGGCAAGATTGCGGCACAGATCACTGTTGGCAATTGGCAGCTTGTTAGTTGTTTCAGCGGAACTGAGGGCATCACCATCCGTAGAACTTATATCGAAGTAATCTCCACAGTTCAGCGGTTCCGCATATACAACAAGGGTTTGCGCGGCGAGAAAGCTCAGCACTGCCGCCGATGTGCGCAGCGCGGAGCGCCCCATCTTTTCACTCAACGGCATTTTTTCGATCAAAATCATGATTGCCTCCGTATTTGACACGGAGATCAAAGCACAGTTGCAAACCAGCGCAAATACACGGATGCGGAAGCGGTGGAACACCACCAACAAGCAGAAAGATGGATTGGGAAGTGGGATTTAAGTGGTACGCCCTAGGGGAATCGAACCCCTGTTTCCGCCGTGAAAGGGCGGCGTCCTAACCGCTAGACGAAGGGCGCACTGGCGAAGCGGTTGCTTCGTGCCGCGCTTATAGAGATGAACGCACGGCGCTTCAACCGGAAAAACAACGATGCCGTGGAAAATTCTGCGCCGTTTGACACCGGGTCATGTCCGGTCAAAGCCGCAGTTGCTCAGGCTTTCTTCTTCTTGGAGCGCGAGCCGGAGCGGCGGCAGGGATGGTGCCAGTCGCGCTGGCTGCCGACATCGATATGGACGGAGTTGGTTCGGCAGTAGGTTCCAACGCCGCCGCGGCCCTCGATGGAGCGCAGATATTTCGCCAAATCCCATTTGCTGACGCCTTCGACCTGAATGTCGGCGGCCTTGCAGTAGATGTGGGTGGAGTTCGACACGCCGCCGGCGCGCCGGTTACGCTTCGGACTGCGGTAGCCCGATGTCACCATTACCTTCTTGCCGTAACGGCGCTCGACCCTCTTGAGGATCGTCAGCAGTTCAGGCTTGAAACAGCCGACTTCCACCTTGTCGGTCTGCAGAATGAGGCCGGTGGGCGATATCAGGCGGCCGATGCCGCCGACGGAGGCAACCTGGATGTTCTGCTGACCGGCAACGTCCGGCTCGGCTGCGTTTTCGCCACCATTGATGCCGAAGATCGCGTTCTTGCGCTGGACACCTGGAAGGCCGGCATTAGCGCCGCCAAAGCCCGATGCCGAGGCGATTGCAGGCTCTTTGGATTCGATGATTTTCTTCGGCTTTGCCTGGCGGTTAGCCATGAACAGGCCGAACAGGCCGCCGGGTTTTTTTGGCTGCTGGGCCTTTTGCTGCCTGAGCGGCTGGGCGCTGGCAATTTCCTGGGCAGGTTTTACGGGTTCGCCAATCGTTGCAGCGGCGGAGCCATCGGCAGGGGCTGCCTGCGGGGCAGGGATGGTTTCATCGCTTGCAAGGGCTGCTGTTTCAAGATCGCCCTCGGCAGCCTCTGCGGCGGGTGCCTGGGTAGCGGTGTCCTCGGAAAGCAGCGCCAGTTGCTCGCCGGAGCCGCCATAGGTTGGCGCCCGGGTTGGCACCGGAACGGTGGCCAGCACACTTGCAAAAGGCGTGTTGGCAAGGTTCTCGCCATCGGCAAACAGTGCGGTTTCGCCTACGTCGCCCTGGGCTGTCGTCTCGGGGGAGGCAAGTGCCGCGCTCTCCAGCGTCTCGGAAACCGGTGCCGCGACACAGCCGCCAAGTGCCAGTCCGGCAACTGCCGGCAGCATGAAGGCGTGCAGGCGCTGCAAGAGGGTGCCGCTTGCCGGCAGATGCATGGGCTGATGGGAACGGGGCTGACGGGAAGGGGCAGCAACCCGCGCTTGACGCGCAGGCTGAAGAAGGCATTTCGCGGTTTTAACCGGCTTCGCCACCCGTATTCCCCTTTTCGCCGGCACAAACTCCCGGCTGAACTCCAGTTCCATTTGCCGAATGGTCCATGCCCGGTAGTTGTTATTCCAGGCAGCGGCCGGCGAATGGCCCCTCAAATCATGCTCCGGCTAGCAGACCCTTATATCGTTCACAAGGTCTGCCGCCTCGTATATCGGGTCGCCGCAAGGCGTCCCGCACCCTCATGCCGCTCTCAGCACTCTGCCTTTGACGGCCTTAACGAAGCGTTTCCCGGCTCCGTTTCCAAACCTGTCTGGCGCCCTGACTGGGGCTTTGCAACCCATCTGAGCGACCATGTGGGCAATCCAGGTGGCTTGGCCCATGGTGGGAGCATCGTCAAACAGTCTTGCGTGTGGCTGGCCTGCAAGCCGATCGCGGTTGTTTTCCACGTTTTGGCGTTTGGAAAACCATCCCGAAATTGCCCTGCAGCCCCGATACGTGTCTGCGCTAGGGCGAAAATGGGGCAAGACTATGGTTTCCGGGCAACTCTTCGGAAGTTTTTTTCATTCCGGCACCAGGATCGGGAATCGATGAAAAGCCGTTGATTTTCATGCCGATAGGCGCGATGTTGCGGCGAAAGCGCGTTTTGTTCAGCCCATGGTTGTGGCCTGCTGTACGGATTCCGGCAAAAAGCTGCAACTAAGGGCTTGCTGTGGCACCGAGCCGCAGTGCTAGTATTGCAGAGAATCAGTTGAGGACTGCACGGAGGGTGGGCAGTCCAGGGTTGAGGGTCCAAGCGGCATGGGGGCCAAGCCACCGTATAGCGGTACAAACAAAGCTTCTCGCGGGGAAGCCGACGGTCTTTCTGTGCCGGATGTTTCCCTGCCGTCGTCCGAGGCGCTTGAGCGCACGGGCGGGGCGGTGCATTCCGATGTGGTCGAACTTGCCGGAACCATCAAGTGGTTTGACGTTTCCAAGGGATTTGGCTTCGTTGTCCCCGATGAGGAAATGCCCGACGTGCTGCTGCATGTGACCTGTCTGCGCAAGGACGGGTTCAATACGGTTCTGCCGGGCTCACGCATTGTCATCGAAGCGGTGCAGCGCGAAAAGGGCTGGCAGGCGTTGCGCGTCCTTTCCATGGATGAAAGCACGGCCACGCCGCCCCAGGAGGGCGAAGCCAGCCGCACCCATGTCACCGTGCAGGCCGAAAGCCCGCTGGAGCGGGTGCAGGTCAAATGGTTCAACCGCACCAAGGGCTACGGGTTCGTGGTCAAGGGAACGGAAGACATTTTCGTGCACATGGAGACATTGCGGAAGTTCGGCATTGCCGAATTGCGGCCCGGACAATATGTGCTCGTGCGTTTCGGTCAGGGGCCGAAAGGCCTGATGGCAGCTGAAATCTTCCCGGATGACGGACGGGTTCAGTTCAAGCAGAACTGAGTAAAAACAAAACTGTATCCCATTTTTTTAAAGTTGTTTATGCGGTCTGAGCGATCAGGCGGCCATCGGCTCGCCTTCGGTTTTCAGCTGCCGGGCGCCGGTTGCCGGAAGCTGTTGCGGGCGGCCTGGCTGTGTGCCTTCGGCTTCGTCATGGTTGACAGCGCGGGCAAAACAGGTCGTATGCGGCGCTGACGGCTGGATCGTTTCGCGTTTCACTGGAAACCGGACAGTGATTCAATCCGTTGATTTTGTTTGCGCATTCAGTTTTGCCGATTCCGGCAAAACTGAATTGCTCGAAATCCGGAGTAACGTGTTTTGAAGGACAGGGACGGCAACAGGCAATCGCGCGGCGGGCCCGCGTCGGCTCTGCCGGTTTCTGCACCGGGCAGAATGCGGGCCGGCATCACCATTGCCGCCAGCCTGACGTTTCGCAACATCAGCCATTCCTACGGCGACAACGAAATCCTGAAGGATCTCAGCCTTTCCATCGGCGCGGGAGAGGTGGTGTCGCTGCTGGGGCCATCGGGCTCGGGCAAGACGACGCTGCTCAGGCTTGCGGCAGGGCTGGTCAGGCCGCTGGCCGGTGAAATTCTCATCAACCAGCAGGTGGTTTCAAGTCCGCAGGGTATGGTGGCGCCGGAAAAGCGCGGCGTCGGGCTGGTTTTCCAGGATTATGCGCTGTTTCCCCATTTGAACGTACGCCGGAATGTTGCCTTCGGCCTGACGCAGCTTGCACCGGCGGAGCGCGAAAGCCACGTCATGCACCTGCTCGCGACGGTGGGGCTTGAAGGCCGGGCCGATGATTATCCGCACAATCTGTCGGGCGGTGAGCAACAGCGCGTGGCGCTTGCCCGCGCGCTTGGTCCCAAACCGGGCATTCTGCTGATGGACGAGCCTTTCTCGGGGCTTGACGGAAGGCTGCGTGAAAGCGTGCGCAACGAGACGCTGGCGATCCTGCGCGAAACCCGTTCCACCGTGGTGGTCGTCACCCATGATCCGGAGGAGGCGATGCAGATCAGTGATCGTATCGCGCTGATGGAAAAGGGGCGGATCGTGCAGGCGGGCAGTTGCGAGGAACTTTATCATTCTCCGGCAAGCCTGTTTGCGGCGCGGTTTTTCTCCGAACTCAACAGCTTTGCCGGCAGTTTCGAGGGTGGTGTGCTGAAGACGCCGCTGGGCGATTATCCACTCAAAGGGGAAAAAGCGCGTTCAGACGGGCCGGTTACCGTCTGTGTGCGGCCGTCCGATGTTCTGGTGCTTCCACCAGCAATCAAAAAAGGCCGGCGAAGACAGGATGCATCAGCCGATACGGTGGAAGCCTATGTGACCGCACGCCATTTCCTCGGCGAGCGGGAATTGGTTGAGCTTTACCTTCCCGCCAGCGAGATCAAACTCAAGGCCAAGCTGCCCTTCGGCGCTCTCGGTGCCGTGGCGACCGGTTCGCAACAGCCGGTGCGCATTGCCATCGACGCCGACAAGGCGCTGCTGTTTGAGGAATAGACACTCCGCCGCAGCAAATTGCAGTCTGCCGGCGGCGATTGTGGGTGACATCGTCACACGGCCTTCCTATATGAGGCGCGGAAGAGCCGATGCATTGACCATATTTGGATGATTCCTGCGCAGGCTGTTCTGATTGCTTGCGGGAACGCCCGTTGCCACGCTAGAGTGGCGCAAACTGGAACGATCCCGGTGGACCGGGCCCGGGTGACCGGGAAAGCGATGGAGAGGAATTCATGGGACAGATCGGCATTTGGCAGATCGTGATCATTGCCGTGGTGGTGGTCCTGCTGTTCGGCAGGGGCAAGATTTCCGAACTGATGGGCGATGTCGCAAAAGGCATCAACTCCTTCAAGAAAGGTCTGAAGGACGAGGAAACGGAAGTGGCCAAGACCATCGACCAGAAGGCGAACGAGACGGTTGCCGACATCAAGGAAAAGACGGAAAGCTGAACTGCTTCCGCCGATTTGTGACCGCAGCCGCCTTCTGCGCTGCCTAAAATCCGGATAGGGCCGTTGTTCGACATTGGCTGGACAGAAATGCTGGTCGTCGCCGTTGTGGCGATCATCGTGGTCGGTCCCAAGGACCTGCCGAAAATGCTGCGCTCGTTCGGCAAGGTAATGGGCAACATGCGCCGCATGGCCGGCGATTTTCAAAAACAGTTCGATGATGCGGTGCGCGAGGCCGAGCTCGACGAGGTGAAGAACATCGCCTCGGGCAAGGGTTTCGCGCCGCTCGACGACGTCAAGAAGGCGACCGAGAAATACACCCGCGAAGTCAAGCAGAGCATGGCCGATACCGCCAAGGGCGTTAACAGCGCGCTCGAGGACAAGCCTGCTGCGACGGCCAGCGCCGGAGACGATCCGGGCGCGGTAGCTGAGGAGAGCCTGCCGGAACCGGCAACGCCCGCCAAGCCTGCTGCTGCGAAGAAGCCGGCGACGCGCAAAGCGGCCGCGAAGAAACCGGCTGCGAAGAAGGCAGCGCCCAAAAAGGCGGCCCCTGAAAAAGCGGCCAAGACATCATGAGCGGCGAGGACGATATCGACGCTTCCAGCGCGCCGCTGATCGAGCATCTGATCGAACTGCGCCAGCGGCTGATGAAAACGGTGATCGCCATCGCGATCTTTTTCGTCATCTGCTTCATCTTCGCCGATAAGATCTTCAACATCCTGATCATTCCCTATCAGTGGGGGGCGGGAACGACCGATGTGCGCTTCATCTACACGGCGCTCGAGGAATACTTTTTCACCCAGTTGAAGATCGCGCTGTTCGGCTCGCTGTTCATCTCCTTTCCGGTGATCGCGACCCAGCTCTACGGTTTCGTCGCGCCCGGTCTCTACAAGAACGAGCGCCGGGCCTTTCTGCCGTTTCTGGTGGCAACGCCGGTGCTGTTCCTGCTCGGCTCCTGCCTCGTCTATTTCCTGATTATGCCGCTGGCGACGCAGTTCTTCCTGTCGCAGCAGCAGGTCGGCGGCGATGGCCAGGCCTCGATTGAAAACCTGCAGGCCGTTTCCACCTATCTCGGCCTGATCATGACGCTGATCTTCGCCTTCGGCCTGGTGTTCCAGTTGCCGGTGGCGATCACCCTGCTGGCGCGTGTCGGGCTGACCAATTCGGCCTGGCTGAAGGACAAGCGCAAATATGCGGTGCTGATGACCTTTGTTGCCGCTGCCGTGCTGACACCGCCCGATCCGATCAGCCAGATCGGCCTGGCGGTGCCGACCCTGCTGCTCTACGAAATCTCGATCTACATGGCGCGGTTGGTTGAAAAGCAGCGTGCGGCGGCGGAAGCTGCAAGTGACGCGGACGCTGATACAGCCTCAGATGCCGGGGATGTTGCAACCGAGTAAGCATCCCGTTACACGGTCACCATCATTCTTGTATTGCGGGAATCGGCGCGTGGCGCGTTTGCCCGTCTTTTCGTTTCAGGTTGATCCCCATGTTTGACATCCGATGGATTCGTGAAAACCCCGAGGCATTCGACAAGGGCCTGGCCCGGCGCGGGCTGGAGCCGCAGTCGGCCAGCCTGATCGCGCTGGATGAAAAACGCCGGGCGCATACCGGCAAGGTGCAGGAGGCCCAGCAGCGCCGCAATGCGGCCTCGAAGGAAATCGGCCAGGCGATGGGGCAGGGCGAGACGGAAAAGGCCGAGAAGCTGAAGTCCGAAGTTGCCGAGCTGAAGACCTTTCTGGGCGAAGCCGAGGACACCGAACGCCAGATCAACGAGGAGCTGAAATCCGCGCTGGAAGTCATCCCCAACCTGCCGCTCGATAATGTGCCGGATGGCGAGGACGAGAGCGGCAACACGCTTTACCGGGAACATGGCGCAAAGCCGGAATTTGCCTTCACCCCGAAGGAGCATTTCGAGATCGGCGTGTCGGAAGCCGGCATGGATTTCGACAATGCGGCGAAGCTATCGGGCGCCCGCTTCGTGGTGCTGAAGGGCGAAATCGCCAAGCTCGAGCGGGCGCTCGGCCAGTTCATGCTCGATCTGCATACGGACGAGCACGGCTACACGGAAGTTGCGCCGCCGCTGCTGGTCAACGATGCGACCATGTACGGCACCGGTCAGTTGCCGAAATTCGCCGAGGATCTGTTCCGCACCACGGATGATCGCTGGCTTATCCCCACCGCCGAAGTGCCGCTGACCAATCTGGTGTGCGACGAGATCGTCGAGAAGAAGGATCTGCCGATGCGCATGACGGCGCTGACCTTCTGCTTCCGCTCGGAAGCGGGATCGGCCGGGCGTGACACGCGCGGCATGCTGCGCCAGCA
>JAGRLQ010000015.1:203-13894 GCA_020441735.1 Nitratireductor sp. | reverse complement strand
ACGAGATCGGCCGCGGCACGGCAACGTTTGACGGGCTGTCCATCGCCTGGGCGGCAATTGAGCACCTGCATGAGGCAAACCGCTGCCGCACGCTCTTTGCCACGCACTTTCATGAGCTGACGGCGCTTTCGGCCAAGCTCGGCCGATTGGAAAACGTGACGCTGAAGGTCAAGGAATGGCAGGGCGATGTCGTCTTCCTGCATGAGGTGGTGCGCGGCACGGCGGATCGCTCCT
Source organism: Nitratireductor sp. (assembly GCA_020441735.1). GTDB lineage: Bacteria > Pseudomonadota > Alphaproteobacteria > Rhizobiales > Rhizobiaceae > Salaquimonas. The sequence goes on along the minus strand of JAGRLQ010000015.1, from coordinate 13,660 downwards.
ACGGCATTCAGGTCGCCCGCCTTGCCGGCCTGCCGCAGGCGGTCATCGAGCGCGCCCGCGACGTCCTGCACCAGTTGGAGGACACTTCCGGCGGGCTGTCTGTTTCCACCCTGGTGGATGAACTGCCGCTGTTCTCCGTCAAGGCAAAACAGGCAGATCACGCGCCGAAGCAGGACGACAAAATCCGCAGTCTGCTGGGCGAGACCGTGCCGGATGACATGACGCCGCGCGAGGCGATGGAACGCCTCTACGCATTGAAAGCGCTGTTGCGGGAGGAGAAGTAGAGCTAGAGCAATTTCGATTTTGACGGAATCGGAAAAATCGAAATGCGTAAAGGAACTCAGTTGCCTGGTGGGAGCCATCGTTCCCACCTTGCGGTGAAATGATCTAGAATCCTTCCTGCGCCAGAAGATCGGCGAGGTTTGCCCTGGGTCTCGGGCCGATCTGCTGGATCACTTCGGCAGCAGCCATCCCGCCGATGCGCGCGCAGTCTTCAAGGCTGCGGTCATGAGTAAGTCCGAACAGGAAGCCCGCCGCATAAAGATCGCCAGCCCCCGTCGTATCGACCAGTTTCTCGATCGGATGCGCGTCGATCGCATGGGTTTCTTCGCGGGTGACGACAACGGAACCTTTCTCGCTGCGGGTCACGGCGGCCAGTTCGCATTCGCTGCGGATGGCTGCAAGTGCCTCCTCGAAGGAGGCGGTCTGGTACAGTGATTTCAACTCGTGCTCATTGGCGAAAACCAGGTCGACGGTTTTCGATCGGATGAGGTCGAGAAACTCGTCGCGATAGCGGTCAACACAGAACGGATCGGAAAGCGTCATCGACATGGTGCGATTGTTGGCGTGGGCGATTTCCGCCGCCTTGCGGATTGCCTCCTTGGCGCGCGGCGGATCCCACAGATACCCCTCGAAATAGGTGATGTTGGAAGCGGCCACCACCGCTTCATCGATATCCTCGGGGCCGAGTTCCACGCAGGCGCCCAGATAGGTGTTCATCGAACGCTCGCCATCGGGCGTGACGAAGATCATCGAACGCGCCGTCGGGGGATCGCCAGCCAGCGGCTTTGTTTCATAGTGAACGCCGATGGCCCGCATGTCGTGGTTGAAGATCGTGCCAAGCTGGTCGCTGGAAACCTTGCCGAAATAGGCAGCCGTGCCACCAAGTCCCGCAACGCCTGCTGCCGTGTTCCCCGCACTGCCGCCCGATTGTTCCGTCGCCGGACCCATGGCGGCATAAAGGTGCTCGGCGCGTTCCACGTCGATCAGGTTCATCGCCCCCTTGATGATGTTTTCCGAGACGAGGTAATCGTCTTCGGCGTAGGCGATGATATCGACGATGGCATTGCCGATGGTCAGCACATCGAAGGGTCCAGTCATGTCGGTCTCCGGGGATATGGGAAAAGTTGCAGTGCTTGGACGCGCCGCCCGGCGCTTTCCCATATCGGCGCAGCGATTGCAAGCAGCCGCAAACCCGCACGCCTCTTGTGAAGCCGCAACCGGCTCCCTATCTCGCTGATATCCGTGCAATAGGCGCGAGGGATAACACGCAATGGTCATCGAATCCGCCCGTCTTGCGGCGGCAGAACTTCTCAAGCCCAAATTCCGTTCGGTCCTGCTGAAGTCGATCGGCCTGACGATCCTGCTCTTCATCGGCGCGTGGATCGGCATGGAAATGCTGTTCTCGACCTTTCTGGCTCCCATCCTCGGCCCTTGGCCATGGGTTTCGACGGCAATCCTGTGGCTGATGAGTGCCGGTCTTGTCGTCGGCGCGGGCTTTCTGCTGGCACCGGTTACCGCGCTGGTCGCCGGCCTGTTTCTCGATGACGTCGCCGAATATGTCGAACAGGAGCATTACCCGGCGGATGGCACCGGAAAGGCCATGCCGGTCGGACCCTCGATCTGGTTTGCCCTGCGTTTTACTGCTGTGGTGATTGCCGCCAACCTTGTCGCCCTGCTGCTGGTGCTGCTACCGGGCATCAACGTGGCGATCTTCTTCCTGGTCAACGGTTATCTGCTTGGCCGGGAATATTTCATGTTTGCCGCCATGCGGTTTCACAGCGAGGATGAGGCAACGGCGATGCGCAAAGCCAATTCGGCGCCGATCCTGTTTGCCGGCCTGATTGTAGCGGGTTTCATGGCCGTGCCGCTGCTCAACCTGGCAACGCCGGTGTTTGCTGCAGCCCTGATGGTGCATCTGAACAAGGCGATTGAGCGGCAATATCCGGCGCGGGCAAGCCGCCTGGAACGGGCGGCCTAGGTCATCCCCGGCAGGGTCTGCTGCGGGATCGGCGCAATGGCCGCCGGTACGTCGCAGGTCTTTTCCTTCGACTTGCAGAGATCGGCGATGATGCACTGTTCGCAGTCGGGCTTGCGTGCCTTGCAGGTATAGCGCCCGTGCAGGATCAGCCAGTGATGGGCATGGTATAAAAATTCCTCGGGAATGATCCGCATCAGGATTGCCTCGACCTCATCCGGTGTCTTGCCGGGAGCAAGGCCGAGCCGGTTGCCGATCCTGAAGATGTGCGTGTCGACGGCCATGGTCGCAATGCCGAAAGCCATGGACATGACCACATTGGCAGTCTTGCGCCCGACCCCCGGCAGGGTGACAAGCTGCTCACGGTCGCGCGGGACTTCACCGCCGAACTCGTCGATCAGCTTGTGCGACAGGGCGATCACATTCTTCGCCTTGTTGCGGTAAAGGCCAATGGTCTTGATGTAGTCGCGAACCTTGTCTTCGCCGAGCGCCAGCATTTTCTCCGGCGTATCGGCAACGGCAAAGAGGTGTTTCGTTGCCCGGTTGACGCCCTCGTCTGTCGCCTGGGCAGAAAGCGCCACCGCCACCACCAGCGTATAGGGGTTGGTGTGATAGAGTTCGCCGCGCGGCTCCGGTCTGAGTTCCCGAAAGCGGCTGAAGATTTCGGCGATTTCTTCGCGGCTGTAGCGCGAGCGCGGCAAGCGTTTCTTCGCCGGGCGCCGTGCCGGCTTGGCCGCCTTGGGGGTGCTTGCGGGCTTCTCGGAGGTGCGGCTTTTTGCGGCTCTGGCCATTTTGCGCTTTTCAACCGGTTGATGCTGCTTGTAGGCTGGAGAACATGACGGGGCCTTTTGAAAATGAAAAGCCCCGCAGAGGGAAAGCATGCAAAAGCCTGTTGATGGACCGGGAGAAGAAGCTTCTCCGGACCGTGGAAAACCCATATTTGCTGCCCGGCTGACGCCCTATCGCTCGCTCGGCGAAAAGGGCTTCGTCCTGCTGATGCTGTTCGTCGGCGCCTCCTGCTTTGCCTCCGGCATCCTGTTCATTTCCATCGGTGCATGGCCGGTATTCGGCTTTTTCGGCCTCGATGCCCTGCTGATCTGGGGCGCTTTCAAGCTCAACTACCGCTCGGGCCGTGCCTTCGAGGAAGTCGCCGTCTGGCGAGACGACATTGAGTTCCGTCAGGTGTCTCCGGCAGGCCGTGCGCGCATCCACCGCCTCAACCCGTTCTGGACGCGCTTTGTCGTCGAGCGGCATGAGGAGTTCGGCATCGTGCGCATGGCCCTGCGCGAAAGGAACCGTGAGATCGATATCGGCGCCTTCCTCAATCCATCGGATCGAGACAGCTTCGCCATGGCCTTCAACGCGGTGCTGGCAAAAGCCCGTCACTGACGCGCCGGTAGCGGCGGGAAGCAGGGCAAGAATCGGGTGGCAACCCCACCTTGTGGCCGCTAGTTTCCCTGGCGAATGCAACCCGACATGCGGAGCCTTGAAAGGTGACCTATCTCTATCAGAACATCGACGGCGACTATCAGACCGTGCGCCGGGTGATCGAACTGATTTCCGAAAACTGGCAGGATCAGCCCGACCTCAATTCGCTCGCCAATGCGGTCGGCAAATCGCCGACGCAATTGCAGAAGCTGTTTACCCGCTGGGCCGGGCTTTCGCCCAAGGCGTTCCTGCAGGCTGTTACCCTTGATCACGCCAAGCGGCTGCTCTCCGGCGACCTGCCTTTGCTCGATGCAAGCTATGAACTGGGTCTTTCGGGTCCCGGCCGCCTGCATGACCTGTTCGTCACCCATGTCGCCATGTCGCCCGGCGCCTACAAGGCGAGGGGCGAAGGACTGGAAATTGCCTATGGCTTTCATCCCAGCCAGTTCGGTACCGCGCTGATCATGGTCACCGATATGGGCATGGCTGGCCTCGCCTTTTGTGATCCGGATGGCGAGAAGGAAGCGCTCGAAGACATGAAGGGCCGCTGGCCGAGGGCTCGCTTTACCCATGATCCGGCAAAAACGGCGCCCTATGCCGCACGCAGTTTCGATCCAGATCGCTGGAAGCCTGACGATCCGCTACGCGTCGTGCTGATCGGCACGGATTTCGAAATCCGCGTCTGGGAAGGCCTGCTGTCGATCCCGCTCGGTAACGCGGAAACCTATTCGGCGCTTGGCGAGCGTATCGGAAAACCGGCGCCGCGTGCCGTTGGCCGTGCGGTCGGGCGCAACCCGATTTCCTTCGTTGTGCCCTGCCATCGGGTGCTCGGCAAATCCGGTGCGCTGACAGGCTATCACTGGGGGCTGACGCGCAAGCGCGCCATCTTGGGCTGGGAGTCGGGCATGGCCGGCAGCGTGTCGGAGAACGCTGCCTGAAACAGCGCTTTTCTATTCTTCCAGAATGCGCAGCGTGCAGGCACCCCGCGCCACCGGCAGATCTTCGCTGTCCTGCCAGCACACCACATCCATGAAGGCGACGCGCCTTGCAATCCGCATCACGCTGCCGCGCGCGTAGAGATCGGAATCCTTGGTGACGCGCAGATAATCGATTGCCGATGTGGTCAGCTCCAGCTTTGCGCTGCGGCTTTTTTCGGCCAATGCGCGATCCAGTGCTTTTTCCGCCGTGTGTTCGATCAGCGATCCGACCACCCCGCCATGGATGGAGCGGATCAGCGGGTTGCCGAGATGGTGCTCCTGAAAGGTGATCTTCCAGCAATCGGGGTCATCCGTGGGGCTGACGGCAAACCAGGTTTCGGCCGGTGTGGCGCTCATATCCGGCTCTCCTCGGAACGGTCACGAATGGAGGTGGCGCGCGTTCCAATCATGAACGTACCGGTCGCAATTGCCACCGGTTCCTCGTTTTCATCACGCAGTTCCCCGGTCACATAGGCAAGGCTGTTATAGACGGAAACGCAGGTGGCCTTGCCATGGATCGTCTCGCCGGAGACCGGGCGGCGCAGATGGCTGACCGACAGGCCCACGGTCGCAATCGGCACGAGCTTTTCGAGGCTGCCCATCACCGCCCCGCCCATGATCGAATCGAGCACGATGGTGGCAAAGCCCGTATGCAGGCTGTTCGTCTCACTGTCCTGCACCAGATCCTGTGGCGCCTCGATGGCAACCCGAACGGTATCGCCGGCAGAACCGGAGAAATCCGCCTGCACCCGACTTGCCAGCGGGTGGTGGCTCGAAAAGAAAACCTGGATCGGATGCAAGTCAGCCATGGCGGCGCGCCTCTCCCGAGGGGGCTTGGATTATTTCAACGCCCTGCACCTTCTTGCCAGAGTCGCAGGGGTACTCAGGTTGATTGACCTTTTCGTAAACGTCAATACCCGATTGTTGCCCGAACCGGACCATGACAGGGTCAGTGGGCTTTCGACATGTCGCCGAGTATCTTCTTCTCCGCGACGGTGGAATCGGGTTTGAGCCGGTAGATCATCGGTACGCCGGTTGCCAGATTGAGTTTGGTAACTTCGTCTTTCGACAATCCGTCGAGCACCATGACAAGCGAGCGCAGCGAATTGCCGTGTGCTGCGACCAGCACGGTCTGGCCTGCAAGCACTCGCGGCAGGATTTCCTGCATGTAATAGGGCCACACCCGCGCGCCGGTATCGCGCAGCGATTCGCCTTCGTCTCCCGGCGGCGGAACATCATAGGAGCGGCGCCAGATGTGAACCTGTTCCTCGCCCCACTTCTCACGTGCATCATCCTTGTTGAGGCCGGCAAGATCGCCGTAATTGCGCTCGTTCAGCGCCTGGTCGTGGATGGTCTCCAGATCGCCCTGGCCAAGCTCGTCGAGGATGATCTGGCAGGTCTTCTCCGCCCGCTGCAGCACGCTGGTAAAGGCGATGTCGAAGCTGAGGCCTTCATCGCGCAGCACCTTGCCTGCTTCATGAGCTTCGGCGAAACCCTGTTCCGTCAGGTCGGGATCGCGCCAGCCGGTAAACAGGTTCTTCAGGTTCCATTCGCTCTGGCCATGCCGGACCAGCACCATCGTTCCGCTCATGAGTTCCTTCCGGTGTTTGTAATGGGTTCTCTCGTCAATCGTTGAGGCCGAGCACGTCGCGCATCGAATAAAGCCCCGGCGCCTTGCCTTCGGCCCATTTTGCAGCGGTCACAGCGCCCATGGCGAAGTTCATGCGATCCTGGGCGATATGGGTAAGTTCGATACGTTCACCCTCGCCGGCGAAAATTACCTTGTGCTCGCCGATGACCGAGCCGCCGCGCAGGGTGGCAAAACCAATCGGGCCGGCAGGCCGCGGACCGGTATGGCCGTCGCGCACGCGGACACTGTTTTCTGCAAGATCGATGCTGCGGCCATCGGCTGCCGCCTGGCCGAGCAGCAGTGCTGTACCCGAGGGTGCATCGACCTTGTGACGGTGGTGCATCTCCACCACTTCGATGTCGAAGGCGTCTCCTTCAAGTGCCTTTGCAGCCTTCTCCACCAGCACCGCGAGCATGTTCACGCCAAGGCTCATATTGCCGGACTTGACGATCGTGGCATGCCGGGCAGCTGCCTTGATGGCTTCATCGTCCTTCGCCGTACAGCCGGTCGTGCCGATCACGTGCACGATGCGTGCCTGTGCGGCATAGCCGGCGAATTCCACGGTTGCAGCAGGCACCGTGAAGTCGATGATGCCGTCCGCCTTCGCAATCGCGGCAAGCGGGTCGTCGGAAATCGCCACACCCAGCGGCCCGAGCCCGGCAATCTCTCCGGCATCGCGGCCGAGCATGGGGCTGTCCTTGTGTTCGAGCGCTGCATGCACTTCGCAGCCTTCGCTCTGGTGGATCGCCCTGATGAGGGTCTGCCCCATTCTTCCCGAAGCGCCGGTTACAACCAGTTTCATGTCCGTTTTCCGTTCTTCGCTGCTGGCTTGCGGGCCGTCTGCTTGCCGGCTGGCAATCCGGCCTTGCTGCCCCTCGTCCCGCGCCTGGCTTCCGCCGGTTTTTCAGCTGCAGCTCCGGCTGTCGGATCCGCATCAATATCGAGCGCGCCCATGCGATAGAGCCTTGCGTAGATTCCCTTGGGCTTTTTGACAAGCGCCCGGTGCTTGCCTTCCTCGCGGATGACACCCTTGTCGATGACGATGATCTTGTCGGCGTTGCGGATGGTCGAGAGGCGGTGCGCGATAACAATCGTGGTGCGGCCCTTCATCAGCCCTTCCAGCGCGAACTGAACCGCCTTTTCCGATTCATTGTCGAGTGCCGAAGTTGCCTCGTCGAGCAGCAGGATCGGCGCATCGCGCAGGATAGCACGGGCAATCGACAATCGTTGCTTCTGCCCGCCGGAAAGGTTGGAACCCATTTCACCGACCGGCGTGTCGTAGCCCTCCGGCATCTGGGAGATGAAATCGTGCGCCTGCGCCTTTTTCGCCGCCTCGATGACCTCTTCCATGCTGGCGCCCGGCCTGCCGTAGAGAATGTTGTCGGCGATGGTGCCCTCAAACAGAACGGGGCTTTGCGACACATAGGATGTTTTCAGCCGCAAGCCATGCACTTCCACATCGGCGATGTTCTGGCCATCCACCAGAATGCGACCCTTCTGCAGGTCGTGAAAGCGCAGAATCGTGTTGATGATGGTCGACTTGCCGCCACCAGAGGGACCAACCAGCGCGGTAACCTCGCCAGTCTTGGCGGTGAAGGAAATATCGCGCAGCACGGTATCGATATTGTCATATGAAAAGCTGACGTGATCGAACTCGATCTCACCGCCGGAGATTTTGATTGGAGCGGCTCCGGGCTTGTCGGATTGCCGTGGCGGCGTATCGAGCAGTTCATAAAGCATGCGCGCATTGACCAGCGACTTTTCAAACTGCACCCGGAAGGAGGCGATGCGCCTTGCCGGATCATAGGCAAGCATGGCAGCCGCCAGGAACGACAGCAGAGCGCCTGGATTGCCGTCCAGCGCAATGACACGCCAGCCGCCAAAAGCCACCGCGCCGGCGATGGCAAAACCGCCCAGGGTTTCGGTCAGTGGTTTTGTGCGTGCGTTGACAAGCGCAATCGTGTTGGCCTGTTTTTCCGCCTTGTCAATCAGCTGGCTGAGGCTGTCCTTGAGCTGTTCCTCCATGGTGAAGGCCTTGACCACGGGGATGCCCTGCGCCGTTTCGATCATGTTGGAAACGACCCGCGCATTGACGTTCACTTCCTTGCGGGAGAGCTGCTTTACCTTCTTGACGTAGCGCGAAATAACATAGGCGGCGATCGGCATGACGATCAGCGATCCCACGCTCATCAGCGGATCCTGCCAGACCATTACACAGATCAGCGCGATCAGCGTCAGAAGATCGCGTGCAAAGGTGGTGATGATTGTGTTCAGCATGTTCTGAACGCCGCTGATGTTGCGGTTGATCTGACCGACCAGGAATCCCGAGCGTGTGTCGGAAAAGAAGCCCACGCCCAGTTTCAGCAGGTGATCGAAGGCGCGCTTCTGGTAACGCGCCACCATGTTGTTGGCGATGCGCTTCAACAGCACCTCCTGCCCAAAGCTCGCCATGCCTTTCAGAAAGAACACCAGCAGGATGACGCCGGCGATGGAATAGGCTGCCGACAGTTTCTTGTCGTCAAAAACCTCGTTGACCACATCCTTGATGATATAGGCGCTGAAAGCAGTCGTCGCTGCTACCGCCACCATGCACAGAATCGCCAGAATGTAGCTCTTGCGGTAGGTCAGGAAGTTTTCCGAGAAAATGCGCTGCACGATACGGAACGCGCTCTCGTCTTCATATGCGGGTGCGATTGCCTGCGGATTTTCGGCTGCGGGCTTCACGCCGTCGAGCGGCGTGCTTTCGGCTTTGGTCTTGGTTTTCTGCTGCAACGGACTTTATCGGAGCTTGTTCGCGGGAGTGATTGGAAAAGTGCCCTCGGGCAACCGGCCCGGCGCTTCCTTGCTGCGGCGTTTCATACAGAAGCCGGACCTGTTTGCATAGCGCTCACATGGGGTCTGACACATTTGTTGAAAACGGATTTTCGGCCTCCTGGCAGCGTTGTTCGCGGCCACCTAGGGCTGCCAAAATTATGTAGGCATCCACTGGCAAGCATGCAAGAATAGGCCAGCAGCGGGCTTGGCGGCCAGCGTGCGCCGGAGCCGGTTTTGCGGTTTGCGGCATCGCTGAGAGCGGCCCGAAACAGCCAGGCAGAAATGCCCGGCACGCAACCAATACATCTGCAATACAAACAGGGAAGAGACATGAAAAAACTGATTCTTGGAGTAACGGCCAGCCTGCTGATGAGTGTTTCGGCCATGGCAATGGACGCAAAGCCGGCGGTCGTTTACGACAAGGGCGGCAGAAACGACGGCTCGTTCAACCAGGCCGCCTACAACGGCGCCGAGAAATTCAAGAGCGAAACCGGCATCGAGTACCGCGAGTTCGAGGTCACCGACGATGCCCAGCGCGAACAGGCCATGCGCCGGTTTGCCCGTGATGGCAACAATCCGATCGTGGTCATTGGTTTTTCCCAGGCCGCGGCGCTGGAAAAGGTTGCCAAGGAATTTCCCGACATCAACTTCGCCATTGTCGACATGGTCGTTGAACTGCCCAATGTGCGCTCCATTGTGTTCAAGGAGCATGAGGGGTCGTTTTTGGTCGGCGTGATGGCGGCCAAGGCCTCGAAAACCGGCAAGGTTGGCTTTGTCGGCGGCATGGATATTCCGTTGATCCGGAAATTTGCCTGCGGCTATGTCGGCGGGGTGAAGTCCGTAAACGCCGATGCCGAGGTTATCCAGAACATGACCGGCACCACCGGTGCTGCATGGAATGATCCGACCAAGGGCGGCGAACTCGCCCGTGCACAGATGGATCAGGGTGCCGACGTTGTCTATCACGCAGCCGGCGGCACCGGTTTCGGCGTGCTTCAGGCGGTCGCGGATGCCGGCAAGCTCGGCATTGGCGTCGATTCAAACCAGAATCACCTCCACCCGGGCAATGTACTCACTTCCATGCTCAAGCGGGTTGATGTCGCTGTCTACGATGCCTTCTCTGACGTCAACAACGACAGCTGGTCAACCGGCTTTGCGGTGCTTGGCCTGAAGGAAGGCGGCGTCGATTATGCAATGGATGACAACAACAAGCCGCTGGTCAACGACGAGATGATGGCTGCGGTCGAGCAGGCCAAGGCAGGCATCATCGACGGCAGCGTCGAAGTGCATGACTATATGGCGGACAATGCCTGCCCGTATTGATTCCGTATCGATCACCGGCAGCAATAAATGGCAGGGGGCTTCGGCTCCCTGCTTTTTTATGACGCAGCAGCCGGAAGACGGATGAAGGTCACCGCATCGCCAATAGTGAACCTGCCCGGCTCAAGGACCGAAGCGGTAATCCCGCCATGGCCGCGCATGGCATTGTAGGCGCCTTCGCCCAGCGCCGCTTCCATGCGCGAGCAGGGTGCGCAGATGCCGGTACCTTCCAGCACGACTTCGCCGATGGAAAAGATGGCAGCCTTCAGCGCCAGCAGGTTGATGCCGCTGATCACCAGATTGCGCCTCAATACGCCTGGGTGAACTTCACTTAACCCGGCAAGCCCGGCAATGACCGGCAGGTGTTCAGCCTGGATCAGTGTTACAGAGCGCTTGCCTAGCCGCGTTGTACGGTCGCCTTCAAGGCCCCGCTCAAGCACATTCATTTCCCGGCATTCGATGACGGGGGCTTGCCTTGCCGGACGGCAGCCGATCCATTCAAGCTTTCCATCGCGTGGAAAGGCGGTCAGAAGCTCGCTGAAAGTCGCCATGTCACAACCCTGATCAAGGATGGCCTGATGCAATAATGGATCAATAGTGCGGTGGCTTTGTTGTCTCGGGGCCGGGCATGGTTGCATCTTCAAGCGCCAGAAACCGCTCGGCCAGCGAGTCAAGTTTGCGCTTCGCCGCATCAAGTTCTGCCCATTGCTTTGCCATCGCGGCGGACAACTCCTCTATGGTCTTGGCCTGATGGGCAAGTTGCTCTTCCATCTGGACAATGCGTTGCTCCTTGCCGGCCTCGCTGCCGCTAAAACGATCTGCCGTCATCTTTTCACCCATATTTTGTCAACCATCGCCGCCGCAGCGGTTCAAAATGAGCTGCGGCATCCGGGGCGTGTTATTCTGCAAGTTCAGAAACGTGGATTCGAAACCAGGGCTCAATGCTATATCCCCGCCTCTCCCTATCCGTCTTGTTTGTCATTCGCAAATGGCTGCTGCCACTTCTGCCGGTCGCGTTGGCGTTCACCATGGCACTGCCCGCCGGTGCGGAGATGGTTCGCCCCTGGAAGAAGCCGGATTATGCCCTCGTCCTGGATGCCTATGAACTTAACGCGCTCGACTGGGAGCGCATCGTCAAGGACAAGCGCATCGCGGGTTTCATCGGCAAGGCAAGTGACGGGCTTCCCCAGCAATACTGCGCCGACCGCGAAACCCTCTGCGGTGCCCAGTGGCGCAAATATTCCGTGAGCCGCGAGCTCTATCATACCCGGCGGGTACTCGCCAAAGCGCTTGGGCTCAAATGGGGCAGCTATCACCTTGGCCGTGCTGGCAATCCGGAGTTGCAGGCACTGCATTATGTCCAGTACGCCAATCCGCAATCCGACGAGATGATCGTACTCGATATCGAGGACTATGAGGACTCGCAGTTCATGAGCCTGGAAGAGGCTGAGCGCTTCGTAGAAGCACTCTACGCGCGCCTCGACCGCTATCCGCTGCTCTATACCAATCACCGCACGGCTCTGAAGATTGCCGAAAACCGGGCGCAATATCCCCTGCTTTCACGCCTGAAGCTCTGGTACGCCCGCTACAAGGAGGATATCGGCGGCATTTTTCCCATGGGGAACTGGGACGGCTACACACTGTGGCAGTTCGCCTATGGCGGCAACTGCACCCGCAAGGCCTGCCCCTATCGCGTTGATGGCGCGCCGCGCAACATCGACGTCAATGTTGCGCCGATGAGCGTCAGCGCGCTGCAGGCTGCCTGGCCCTTTGGCGGATTGCATGACGAAAAACCGATAGTGCCGGATGCCGGTTCAGTGTTGACGGCAAACACGGTGGAAGACCCGGAATCCGAAAAGCACTCCGATTTTGTCACCGATCCCGACTACAATCCCGAAGAAACGCCGCCGGGTGCCGTGGTAACGTCTCCGGCAGGGCAGGCACCCTCGGCAGATGCAGCAGCGACGGACAAACTCACGACGGCATCCCCGTCTTCTGCGAAAAATGACAAGGCCGGCAAGGATTGCATTAAGGAAAGCGACGAACTGGAATCCGATGATCTGGCCAAGTCGTGCTGACAGGCACACCTCAGCGCAGGTAATCTTCCAGTGCCAGCCGCATGAGTTTCGGCAGTTCCGCAGGTTTGCGGCTGTCCTTTGCCACATAGACGTGGACGAAATGGCCCTGGGCTGATGCCGTCTCCTCATCGTTTCGAAATAGCGCAATCTCGTAGCGCACCGATGAATTGCCGATATGGGCGATGCGGATGCCGGCGGTGACACGGTCGGGAAACCCCATCTCGGAAAAATAGCTGCACCCGGTTTCGACAACCAGCCCGACGATATCGCTCATCATCGGATCGAGAAAATTCTGCTCGATCAGCCAGCCGTTGATGGCGGTATCGAACAGCGCGTAATGCACCACATTGTTCATGTGGCCATACATGTCATTGTCGGCCCAGCGGGTCTGCAGGCTGCGAAACAGCGCAAATTCATCACGGGTGAGGGGGGAGGGACGCGCCATGGGGCCTTACTGATTTGCAATCACCGGCCGGGACAGGGAAGTGCGGCCATCTGCCGACTGTTATCGTTGCGGTCTTCAGGGTCAAGAGGCAATTGCCGGGCCTTGACTTGGCTGCCCGCCTGCCGCCAAATCCGCTTGCCGCCATCCCCGCTTGCCCTATGGCAAAGCTGGCCCGGCAAAGTTGGAGAGTTTTCAGGAAAACGCCTTGGCAAGCAGCGACAAACCTTCGAGCGGCGAAACCTCAACGCCGCCGGCAATTGAGTTGAGAGGCATTTCCAAGGCTTTCGGCCCGGTTCAGGCTAACAAGGATATTGATCTCGCCGTCGCCAAGGGAACGATACACGGCATTATCGGCGAAAATGGCGCCGGCAAATCCACACTGATGTCGATCCTGTACGGGTTTTATCAGGCCGACAGCGGCGAAATCCGCATTGATGGCAAGCCGATGAAAATTCCCGACAGCCAGGCTGCCATCGACATGGGCATCGGCATGGTCCACCAGCACTTC
>JAGRLQ010000015.1:0-178 GCA_020441735.1 Nitratireductor sp. | reverse complement strand
TGGAAAACATCATTCTCGGCGCGGAAGGCGGCAACATTCTCAACCGCGCACTGACCAATGCCCGTAGCGAACTCGTGCGCCTCGAGCGGGAATATGCCCTGGAGGTCAATCCCGATGCCGTGATCGGTGACCTGCCTGTCGGCCTGCAGCAAAGGGTGGAAATTCTCAAGGCGCTGTA
>JAGRLQ010000182.1 GCA_020441735.1 Nitratireductor sp. | reverse complement strand
TGGGCATGAGCCCGTTCACCGTGCTCTGGCGCATCTGGCTGCCGCGGGCGCTGCAGAACGTCTTCCCGACGCTTGCCGGCGAACTGGTACTGACTCTCAAGTCGACGCCACTTGCGGCCACCATCACCATCCAGGAACTGTTCGGCGTGGGGACCCAGATTCGGCAGGATACCTACCGCATCTATGAACCGCTGCTGTTGCTTGCCGGCATCTACATCATCCTGACGGGCATCATCGTCCTCATCATGCGCTATCTGGAAAACCGCGTACCGCGACCGGCGGCGGCGTAACGTCTAGAGCACGGCGGTGACCGGCTGCAAGGGCCGGTCATGCCAGATCGCATTCAATCCATCGTTCAATGAGAAAACCGGTAGGCCGGTAGCCCTTGCGATTGCATCGGCATAAGGCGGCATGTTGGTGCATTCGAGCAGGATCGTGCCGAGCGTAGGATGGGTTTCCTGCAGGACAAGGGCGGCGGCAACATGCTCAGCCTCGGCCTCTCCCATGTCCAGCGTTTTCCGGTTTTCCAGAATGGCCCGGCGAAAGTGGCTTGTTGCCGGCATACCCCCAATAATGGCGTCTTGCGGAATGCCGGCAGCTTCAAGATGGGCCGGGCCGAGGGTTGAAGGGGATATGGTCAGGATGCCCACCTCTTTGTCGGGTTCGAGGGTAGCTGCCATCTGCGAGTAGAGATGCAGTGACGAGGTGAGCACGGGAACCGCCACCGCTGCCGCGATTGCCTGCTGGAATGGCGCGAGGAAGCCGCAGCTTGTGGTGATCAGTCGGGCACCCTGCCGCTCGAGGCTTCGGGCAGCCTCGACAAAGACGGGCAGCCAGCGGGACGCATCCTCCAGCACGATCCGGTCAGGATGCGCGCCGGAGACGATTTCCTTTCTAACGGGAAACCCGAAGGTGGCGGGATTGCCGATATCGCCCGGCGGGCGCGGAAAGGCGGTATCCAGCATCAGAATGCCCATGAACGCCGTGCCGCCCCTATTGTTTGCTGCCGCCATTCCGCTGCCCGTTTTTCCTGTGCGGTTTGCTTCAAAAAGCGGTTGGCTTGCCGCCGCGCGCTGATAATGTCGCGTGTCAACGATTTTGGAGCGCAAGGTGGCGAAAAAGTCCAGTGCGAAGCCGGCTGGCGGCGAAGGCGGCGGCAAAAAGGTATTGGTGATCGGGGCGGGGATCGTCGGAGTTTCGACGGCGATCTGGCTGAAGCGCGATGGCCATCAGGTGACGATCGCCGACAGGCTGGAGCCGGGCGAAGCAACCAGCTTCGGTAATGGCGGCATTCTGGCAAGCTGTGCCATCGTGCCGGTCACCGGGCCCGGGCTTCTGCACAAGGCACCGTTCATGCTGCTCGATCCCGGCCAGCCGCTTTACATGAAATGGCGCTATTTGCCGCGCTTGGCACCTTGGCTGGTGAAGTACCTTTCCCATGCCAATGCGAAGGACACCAAACGCATCGCAGCCGACATGTACAACATCATCGGCGACAGCCTCGCCGATCATCAGGCGCTGGCTGCCGGGACACCCGCCGAGCGCCATGTCAGGCCGACCGACTATCTCTACCTCTATGACAGCCAAAAGGATTTCGGCAAGGATGCCTTCGGCTGGGCCCTGCGCAAAGCGCACGGCTTCACCTGGCAGGAACTTCAGGGCAGCGCGCTGGACGGCCTGTTTCCCGGTCTGGCGGTGGACGGTGCTTTCGGCATTTCCATGCCCGATCACGGGCTGATTACCGATCCGGGCGCTTATGTGAAGGCGCTTGCGGCGCATTTCGAAGCTCAGGGCGGAAAGCTGCTGCGCGGTTCGGTCGAGGATGTGGCGGTTGAAAGCAACAGACTCCAGGGCGTGCGCATCGATGGCGAAACCCATGCTTTCGATGCCGCCGTGGTGGCGACCGGAGCATGGTCACAGCCACTGATTGCAAAGCTCGGTGTGAAGGTGCCGCTGGAAAGCGAGCGTGGCTATCATTTGGAACTATGGAACCCGTCCTGGATTCCGAAGGCGCCTTTCATGATGGCCTCGGGCAAGTTCGTCGTCTCGCCGATGGAAGGACGCATCCGCTGTGCGGGGATTGTCGAGTTCGGCGGCCTCGACGCGCCGCCCTCCGAAGCGCCGTTCAGACTGCTTGAGAAGAAGTTCCGCAGGGCATTTCCCCATGTCACCTGGGAGCGGACGGAGCGCTGGATGGGTCACCGGCCTGCAACCACGGATTCGCTGCCAGTGATCGGCGAAGTGGAAACGGCGAAAGGTGTCTATGCCGGTTTCGGCCATCAGCATGTGGGACTGACCGGAGGCCCCAAGACGGGATACCTGCTGGCCCAATTGATTGGCGGAAAGAGGCCCAACATGGATATGGCGCCCTATTCGCCCATGCGGTTCCGCTAGGCGCGCGATCAGACCGTTTTATCGACTGTTTGGCACCGTGGAAAAACGGATTCCAGTTTTCATCGGTATCATATTGACAATTTATCGATAAATTATTAGCGTTGGCCTGCGTGAAGGCGAGCGGGGGAGCTTGCAGTTTTTGAACTTCCCTATTTAGATCGTTTCACGTTTCATAAGAAACGGGATAACGATTGAACCCGTTGGCCTTGTTTACGCATTCAGGCTTTGCCGATTCCGTCAAAACCTGAATTGCTCCAGTGACCCGGGTAGCACATCATCACGGGAACCAACGCAACAGGAGGAAATACCATGAAGCATTTGAGAGTTTTGCTGTCGGCAACGGCGCTGACAGCGGTTTCGGCTTCGGCAGCCCTTGCCGACAAGTGGGACATGCCGATGGCCTATGCAGCCACCAACTACCACTCTGAAAACGGTGCCGAGTTTGCCAAATGCGTGACCGAGAAAAGCGGTGGGCTTGAGATCATCACCCATCCGGGCGGTTCGCTGTTCGGCGGTGCCGACATTAAGCGCGCGGTGCAGACCGGACAGGCCAATATCGGCGAGCGGCTGATTTCCGCGCATGCCAATGACAATCCGCTTTACGGTGTCGATTCCATTCCGTTTGTTGCAACTTCGTTCGAAGACTCCGAGAAACTCTGGAAAGCTGCAGGCGACAAGGTCCAGGCCGCGCTTGCGGAAGAAAACCTCGTTTACGTCTATGCCGTGCCGTGGCCGCCCCAGGGCATCTACGCCAAGAAGGAGATCAACTCCGCTGCTGATCTCGCAGGCGTCAAGTTCCGTGCCTACAACACGGCAACGGCACGCATTGCCGAATTGGCGAGCATGGTTCCCGTGCAGATCGAGGCAGCTGAACTTTCCCAGGCGCTGGCGACCGGTGTTGCCGAAGCCTTCATCTCGTCGGGTTCTACCGGCTATGACCGCAAGGTGTGGGAGCAGCTGAGCCATTTCTACGATGTACAGGCCTGGCTGCCGCGCAACGTCGTCTTCGTCAACAAGGATGCCTGGGACGGTCTTGATGCCAAGGCCCAGGGTGCGATCGCCGATTGCGGTGCGGAAGCTGCAGCACGCGGCCTCGCCAAGGCGAAGGAGCTGACCGACTTCTATCTGAAAGGCCTGGCTGAAAACGGCATGACCGTTGCGGCTCCCTCCGATCAGCTCAAAAGCGATCTCAAGGGCTTCGGCGAGACGATGACCAATGAATGGCTGGAAAGCGCCGGAGATGAAGGCAAGGCCATCATCGATGCTTTCAACAGCATGTAAGCAAGACCATGTGAGGACGGCCGGCAACAAGCCGGCCGCCTTGTTTTCATCCCGGGAGGCCTGATGGTGCTGCGCACCTTTCTAGATCGGCTGTATGCGGCCGCGGGCGTTATTGCCGCGCTCTGCCTCATCGCCATTCTCGTCGTCATCGTGTTGCAGATGACGGCGCGCTGGCTGCTCATCCCGTTTCCCGGGTCATCGGAATATGCCGGCTATCTGATGGCGGCATCCTCTTTTCTGGCCTTTGCCTATGCGCTCAATTCCGGCGCCCATATCCGGGTTTCGCTGTTGTTGTCGGCGCTCGGCCATCATCGCTTCTGGGGCGAGTTCTGGTGCATGGCGATCGGCACGGCGGCTGCCAGCTATCTCGCCTGGTATGCAATCAAGGCGATCTACTGGTCTTTGAAATTCGGCGACATCAGCCAGGGGCTGGATGCAACGCCGATCTGGATCGTGCAGATTCCCGTCGGCATCGGCGCGGTGCTGCTGGCAATCTGCTTCTGGGACAATCTGATCTCGCTGCTCCTGCGTGGGCGCGACAACATCCGGGCTGAAAAGCTCGAAGGCCCGGAAGTGTGAGCGGCTGACCATGGAACAGTTCTACGCTACCGGCATCTTTCTTTTCGTGCTGTTCCTGCTGCTTGGTTCCGGTGTGTGGGTCGGGCTGTCGCTGCTCGGCG
>JAGRLQ010000181.1:587-5318 GCA_020441735.1 Nitratireductor sp. | reverse complement strand
ATCTCTACCGCCACTTGAACTAGCCGGCACATTACGGAATGG
The DNA here is from genome assembly GCA_020441735.1 of Nitratireductor sp. Classification (GTDB taxonomy): domain Bacteria; phylum Pseudomonadota; class Alphaproteobacteria; order Rhizobiales; family Rhizobiaceae; genus Salaquimonas. Next base: position 5,276 of record JAGRLQ010000181.1, on the reverse strand, counting down.
GTCCTCGGGACAAGCCCGAGGATGACAGTACGAAGCTGAACGCAGCGGCGCTTCGGCTGCCCGGGACAGGCCCGAGGATGGTATTTCGAGGCAAACGCCGCCCCGTTTTCGCCACAACAATTGTCCGATACCGCCGTTTTTTCGGCCCATCCTCGCCGAACTGGGGTTTCATCTTTCCCCTGCCGGCAGTCCGCCGGTCCTGTCGCGGTGAGGGAAAAGAGGGCTCCCTTCCGCAGCGCCGCCCGCCAAGCCATCCGTAAGGCACGGCGCGCACTATTCCGGAGGGGAAAGCATGCAGGAACTCCATACCGCATTGCGCATCCGTCAGGCCGCGCTTCATCTCGTCGTCAATCTCACGGTCATTTTCGCCATTGCGCTGGCAAGCTTCGGCCTGATGAGTGCCGCCAGCAGCGCCTTCGCGCAGACCACGCAGACCGCCGATGCGATGCCCGTCATCAAGGCGAATTTCGTTCGGCCCAACGACATGAACACCGGCGCGTTGCTGCTGCCTTCCACAAGGCCGGGTCAGTATGTCGAGGCACCCAGGCTCGCCACCGACGTGGACATCGCCGTCAACGGCCCCATTGCCCGGGTCAAGGTCACCCAACGCTTCGAAAACCCGTCCCAGGGCTGGGTTGAAGGCATCTATGTCTTCCCGCTGCCCGAGGACAGCGCCGTCGACACGTTGAGAATGCGCATCGGCGACCGGCTCATCGAGGGCGTCATCAAGGTGCGGGAGGAAGCCCGCCAGATCTACGAGGAGGCAAAGCGCGAGGGTAAAAAGGCAGCCCTGCTCGAACAGCAGCGCGACAACCTCTTTACCAACAACATCGCCAATATCGGCCCCGGCGAGACGGTCATCGTCTATATCGAATACCAGCAGACCGTGCGCCAGGACCATGGCGAGTTCTCGTTGCGCTTTCCCATGGTGGTGGCACCGCGCTACAACCCGCAGCCCGTCATCCAGATGGTCGATTTCGACAACAAGGGCGGCAGCGGTTTCGGTGTCGTCGACCCGGTACCGGACCGTGACACAATCGAGGCTCCGATCCTCGATCCGCGCGAAAACGCCAAAATCAACCCTGTCACGCTGACGGTGAAACTCGCTGCAGGTTTCCCGCTCGGCACGGTCGAAAGCCCGTATCATGAGATCGCCTCGAAGGAACAGGATACAGAGACCCGCATCCTGACGCTGAAGAACGAATCCGTGCCCGCCGACCGGGATTTCGAGCTGAAATGGCGTGCCACCGGCGAGGCGCCCAATGCGGCCCTTTTCACCGAGGAAGTCGACGGCAAACACTATCTGCTTGCCTTCCTGACGCCGCCGCGCATCGCGCCGGACAAATTGCCGAAGAAGGACCGCGAGGTCATCTTCATCATCGACAATTCGGGCTCCATGGCAGGCGAAAGCATCGAACAGGCCAAGCTGGCGCTGGACGATGCCCTGACGCGGCTGAAACCTGCCGATACCTTCAATGTGGTGCGATTCGACGACACGTTCGAAGTGGTGTTCGACGATGCAGTGCGCGCCGATGGCGAGAACCTCGCGATTGCCCGCGCCTTCGTCAACCGCCTGACCGCCGATGGCGGCACGGAAATGCTGCCGGCACTTCAAGCCGCGCTGATCGACCGTAACGCGGGCGATACGGAGCGCGTGCGCCAGGTCGTCTTCATTACCGATGGTGCCATCGGTAACGAGCAGCAATTGTTCGACGCCATCGCGCAGCAGCGCGGCCGCAGCCGGGTCTTTACCGTCGGCATCGGCTCGGCGCCGAACTCCTTCTTCATGACGCGCGCTGCCGAACTCGGCCGCGGTACGTTTACCCATATCGGCGCCACCAGCGAGGTGCGCGAGAAAATGGGGACTTTCTTCGCCAAGCTGGAAAACCCGGTCATGACCGGGCTGTCGGCCCAATTGGCCGGCGGGGCGGGGGTTGGGGCGGAATTGTCTGTGGTTAGCCCCGACCCCCTGCCTGACTTGTATCTGGGCGAGCCGGTGGTGCTGGCCGCCATCGCAGACAAGCCGGAAGGCATGCTGGCGATCAGCGGCGACTTTGCCGGCAATCCCTGGCAGGTCAACATGGATCTCGCCCAGGCAACGAAAGGCGAGGGTATCGGCAAGTTGTGGGCGCGCCGCAAGATCGCGTCGCTCGAAGCCGAGCGCTCCTACGGGTCCGATTGGGAGGCCTTGAACCGCGAGGTCGAGGAAGTTGCCCTTGCCCATCATCTGGTTTCGAGCCGCACCAGCCTTGTCGCTGTCGATGTGAAGGTCACCCTGCCTGAGGGCGAGGATGTTGCTTCCACCAAGCTGCCGCTCAACCTGCCGGCTGGCTGGGATGCCGACAAGTGGTTTGCCGAGGAAGAGGCAACGGACATTCAGAATGATGTACCCAGCCCGCAGAAGACCTTCCTGCAGAACTTCCGCAAGCAGGCAACGCAGCTGGTCGCTGCCGCGCCGACGCGCGAGGCTGCAGCTGAAATTGCCCAGGCCAATCAGGCACTGACCCTGCCGCAGACGGCGACGCCTGCCGAGCGCAACATGATCATCGGCCTGATCCTGATGCTGCTGGCGGTGATGACCGGCGCCATCCTGCGCATGTATGGCCGGTTTGGCCGCAAGGTGCGCCGGGCAGAGACCGCCCGCAATGCCGAAGCCCGGAACCGCCTGCCATGAGCAGCAAACCCGAAACCGGCAGAAAGGCCTGGCGCTGGCGGTTTAAACCCCGCCACGCCGTGATCGGCGGGATTTTTCTCGCCGGTCTGGCGCTGTTTGCCGATGGGTTGTGGATCAAGGGCAAGGCGGTGGTGGCACAGATCATGCTCGATCATGCCTTTCTGGCATCGGCTGAGACCGGGAGCCCGCAAAAGCCCTGGGCCTGGGCGGACATAAAGCCCTTTGCCAGGATTTCCGCACCCAGGATCGGTGCGGAGAATGTCGTGCTTGACAATGTCAGTGGCGAGGCGCTCGCTTTCGGTCCCGGTCACCTGCCGGACAGCGCGAAACCCGGCGAGGCGGGTTCTGCCGTCTTCTCTGCTCATCGCGACACCCATTTCAAATGGCTGGGCGACCTGCGCAAGGATGATCTTGTCGTGGTAGAAACCGCAGACGGCACGCGTCGCCAGTATCGCATTCGCCGCGCCTGGGTCGCCAAGTATGATGCACCGGGCATTGATCGCCATGCACCGGAGCACTTGCTGGTGCTGACCACCTGCTGGCCGCTCGACGCTACCCTGCGCAGCGACTGGCGCTACATCGTCGAAGGGGTGGAAACGAAGGCTGCGGAAGCCGATCAGGCGATCTAGCCGCCGGTGCGCATCCGTTCGATTTCCTCTGCCAGCATGTCGGGCATGCGCAGATCGGCAACGGCGATGCGCCCGCCCGTTGTCGTTTCGATTACCAGCGTACCGCCGCCAAACAATCTACCGGCAAGACCGCGCTTGACCTTCACCGATGACACCAGTTCGGCTGGAATTTCCCGTGCATTGCGTCTCGGCCAGCCGGGATGAAACAGGATGCGCTGCTTGCCGAGCCGCACCCGCACTGTCTCATAGCGCAGAAAGGCATGGGCTGCGAGCAGCGGCACACCGACCGCCGCGACAATGGCAAACAGCCGGAATAGCCCGCTGCCCGAGCGTCCCGTTGCCCAAAGATAGAGCAGCGACAGGCCGTAGCCCGCCAGAATGATCATGGTCGGCACGAACAATTGCCAGTGGGGCCGGAAGGTCTTTTTCCCCGGCCTGTCCGGCATTTCCAGTTCGGTGCTGTCCTCCAGATCGTGTACCGACCGCATGCTGAGAATGTCCCCGCCTTCGCCGGATATGATTCCGGCGGGGTGAAAGTCTGCCGCAAATACCCTAAATTGGGAAGGGAAGCTCTCAAAGGAGTGTAAAACCTGTGAGCAGGTCTGCTGAAATCCCCGATACTGCCGTTGCAGGCACAAAGATGCTTGGGCTCGAGCAGAGCTATGCGGGTCTGCCGGAGAATTTCCACGCGCTGGTGCCGCCATCGCCGGTACGCGAGGCCAAACTCGTCAAGCTGAACCGCCCGCTGGCAGATAAACTCGGGTTGAAACTCGACGGGCTCGACGAACAGGCAAAGGCAGATCTCTTTGCCGGCAACACCGCGCCGGGTAATGACGGCAGGCTGCTCGCCATGGCTTATTCCGGCCACCAGTTCGGTCAGTTCAATCCGGGCCTCGGCGATGGCAGGGCGGCCCTTCTGGGCGAGGTGGTAACAAGCGGCGGCAAGCGCTTTGACATTCAGTTGAAGGGTTCCGGCCCGACACCGTTCTCGCGCCGGGGCGATGGCCGCGCGGCTTTGGGACCGGTGATCCGCGAATATGTGGTCAGCGAGGCGATGCATGCGCTCGGCATTCCGACCACCCGCAGCCTGGCGATTGCCACGACCGGCGAAATGGTCATCCGCGAACAGATCCATCCGGGCGCGGTGTTGACTCGGGTGGCGGCCAGCCATCTGCGCATCGGCACCTTTCAGCATTTTGCCGCGAGAGGGGATACGGACAGCCTGAAGACGCTGCTAGACTACGCCATCGCGCGTCATTATCCGCAGCTTAAAAAGGCCGAGAACCTGCCGCTTGCGCTGCTGGAAGCCGTCATCGACCGCCAGGCATCCCTGATCGCCAAATGGATGGCGGTCGGCTTCATCCACGGTGTGATGAACACCGACAA
>JAGRLQ010000181.1:0-574 GCA_020441735.1 Nitratireductor sp. | reverse complement strand
ATCTCCGGCGAGACCATCGACTATGGCCCCTGCGCCTTCATGGACCACTACGAGCACTACAAGGTCTACTCCTCCATCGACCAGCAGGGCCGCTATGCCTATGGCGCGCAGCCGATGATCGCCAAATGGAACCTGACCCGCCTTGCCGAGGCGCTGTTGCAGCTGATGGAAGGGGATGAAAAGGACGTTGTTGAGGACGCGACAAGGGTTCTGGACGGCTTCGATACCGCCTTTGCCGGCTACTGGCTTGCGGCCATGGGCAACAAGCTGGGACTGGCATCTCCCACCGAGGCCGATCGGCCGTTGATCCTCGATTTCCTCACCGTGCTGCACAAGGGGTCGATCGATTTCACCAGCGGCTTTGCCGCTCTCGAAACGCTGGCAGGAGGGGATTCCGTTTCCGGCTCTGGTGCGCCCCTTGCAGGGGCCGAGGATTTCGAACCCTGGCTGGAAAAGTGGCGCGCGCGGCTTGAAGCAGAAGACAGCATCGAAGTAGTCCGCGAAAGGCTGCGGCTCACCAACCCGGTCTACATCCCGCGTAACCATCTGGTCGAGGAAGCGATCCGCGAGGCCG
>JAGRLQ010000180.1 GCA_020441735.1 Nitratireductor sp. | reverse complement strand
TGTACCAGTTCATGAAGAGCGACACTGCCAGCGAAATCGCCAGATAGGTCAGCATCGTCATCAGCAATATCTCGACCGCCTGACCGGTCTGGTTGAGTGCCGTTCCGGCAAACACCGCTGTCAGGTCTGGATAGGCGATTGCCACGGCAAGCGACGAGTTCTTCGTCAGGTTGAGATACTGGCTTGTCAGCGGCGGAATGATGACCCTGAGCGCCTGGGGAATGATCACCAGCCGCAATGCCGGTCCTGGCCGCAGTCCCAGTGCATGAGAGGCTTCCGTCTGGCCGCGGTTGACGGCAAGAATGCCTGCTCGCACGATTTCGGCGATAAAGGCCGCCGTGTAGGTGGAAAGCGCAATCATCAGCGCAATGAACTCGGGGATGACCTGCATGCCGCCGCGCGGGCCGAAATTGCCTGCAACCGGGTATTCCAGCGATATCGGCATGCCCGTGATGAGATAGGCCAGGATTGGCAGGCCAAGGATCAGGCCGAGCCCGGCCCAGAAAGTCGGGAATTGCTGCCCGGTGGCCATTTGCCGCTTCCGAGCCCATCTTCCGATGATCCAGGTGAGTACGATCCCGGCAAGGAACGCCCAGAATATCCAGCTTGCGCCTGCCGCAAAAATCGGCTTGGGCGCATACAGTCCGGCAGCATTGAGCTGGCCGGCAAAGCCGAGATCCAGCGAGTCGCGTTTGCCCGGAAGGGTTGCGAGCACGCCCTTGTACCAGATGAAGATTTGCAGCAGCAGCGGAATGTTGCGCAGGATTTCCACATACCAGTAGGCCATCTTGGAAATCACCCAGTTGGATGAGAGCCTGGCAACCCCGACGAGAAACCCGATGATTGTGGCGAAGAATACGCCGAGGACGGCAAGCAGTAACGTGTTCTGCAGCCCGACCCAGTAGACCGTTCCGTAGGTGGAGGTCTCCGTGTAGTCGATGAAGGGTGAGAAATTGAGCCCGAAACCGGCTTCTCTGTTGAGGAAGTCGAACCCCGAAGCGATCCCGGCCTTGGCCAGGTTTACCGCTGCGTTGTTGACCATGTTGTAGATCAGCCAGATGATGATGATCAGCAGTACCGCCTGAACGATCGCACCCCGAACCTTGGGGTCGTTCAGCAGGGCGACTTTTGGCTTATCATCTACCGAATGCGTTGAAACGACTTCGCCGGATGCCATATTCCCCTCGCTCAATGGGCACCTGTATGTGCCCGGTATTCCGCCTCCAATTCGTCAGACACCTGCCAGCTGTCCGAACTGCGGCATTCCCCTGATGAAGTGCGCTGCGGGCATTCTTGAGTGGCCCGTCTGCGCTTCGAAATTTCCGTTGTCTAACGGCGCCTTTGCCAAGCCCTGCTTTTTCTCACGGTTTGGCAAAAGGCCGCAGAACCGGTTGATTGAAAACCGGTATATAAAAAAGGCCGGCCCGCATAACGGACCGGCCTCTTTTTTCTTAGCGGATCGGCGGAGCGTATTGCAGACCACCGCGCGACCACAGGTCGTTTGTGCCGCGGGAAATTGCAAGATCGGTATCCGGGCCAACGTTGGCATCGAAGACTTCGGCGTAGTTGCCGACCAGCTTGATGATGTTGGCAGCCCAATCGTTGCCGAGGCCGAGCGCAGAACCGAACTCGCCTTCCGTGCCAAGCAGGCGTTTGACGCCAGGATTCTCGGAACCCATCATCTCGCCGAAGTTGGCTTTGGAAACGCCGAGTTCTTCAGCGTTGACCATGGCAAAGTGCGTCCACTTGACGATGTTGAACCACTGATCGTCACCCTGGCGAACAACCGGACCAAGCGGCTCTTTGGAAATGATTTCCGGCAGAACGACATGGTCAGCAGGGTTGGTCAGCTTCAGGCGCTGAGCATACAGGCCCGACTGGTCGGTGGTGTACACGTCGCAACGGCCGGCATCATAGGCAGCAACAACTTCGTCAGCCTTTTCGAAGGCAACGATTTCATACTCCAGCTTGTTGGCGCGGAAGTAGTCGGCAACGTTGAGCTCGGTCGTGGTGCCGGTGTTGGTGCAAACCGAAGCGCCGGAAAGCTCCAGCGCGGATTTCACGCCGAGGTCCTTGCGAACCATGAAGCCCTGGCCGTCATAGTAGTTGACGCCGGCAAAGTTGAGGCCCAGCGTGGTGTCGCGGGACATGGTCCAGGTGGTGTTGCGCGACAGAACGTCGACTTCGCCCGACTGCAGCGCGGTAAAGCGCTCTTTGGCCGAAAGCGGTACGTATTTCACCTTGGTGTCATCGCCGAAGACGGCTGCTGCGATGCCGCGGCACAGGTCAACGTCGATGCCGGTCCAGTTGCCGGCCGAGTCCGGATTGGAGAAACCGGGAAGCCCCTGGCTGACGCCGCACTGGACGAAGCCTTTGGCCTTAACATCGTCAAGGGTCGCAGCGGAAGCGGCGGTAGATGCCACACCCATTGCAGCAGCACCAAGTGCGGCGGAAAGAATTTTCTTGTTCATCAAAACAGCCTTTTCTGTTGTTTTGCTCTGGTTTATCGGATCCCGTCCCGTTGAAGCATCTGCTCTCGCGCCATAGGCACTTGGCAACATACTCCATGGAACCGGCTAACCGGATTCATGCGAACCAAGCTTCCAAGAGAAAGGACATCGTGCGTTTTATCATCCGTGCCACGGTGACCCGTGCCGGATGTTAAGCACCACTTTTCATGTCCTCCCCTCGGACGACTTGTCCGATGTGGCCCGCATCACAAAACATAATGACGTAAAGGTCAAGGGCGTTTGGAGCCATTTGGAGGGAAATGCAGCCCTTTGGGGATTCATGGTGAACCTGCAGCGGTGCTGCGACTGTCAATCACCGGACATCAACACGAAATCACTCGATCCGCATTCAGCATGTACGGCCCATTGCGTCGATCGGCATTGCTATCATGGAGCCGCCATCGTGCGGACAGGCAACACGGTCTGGCAAGGATGCCATGAGAAGGGGCGGCATTGACGGGGAAGCCCGCCCCGACATCCGGTGGGAAAAGTGGAAATGGCGGAGAGGGTGGGATTCGAACCCACGGTACGCTTGCACGCACGCCGGTTTTCAAGACCGGTGCATTCAACCACTCTGCCACCTCTCCGGATGCAAAAACCTGCAAGTCTGTCGTGGCGGTTGACACGAATGCCTAATGGGACATTCGCCAATGCATTTCAAGTAGGAGTGGGCATTTCAACGAATGATAATGGCGTTTCGATCAACACGAGCCCGCGAAGAAACCGCCCTGCCCTCCACGCTGCTTCGCATCGCACGAAAAAGGGCCGGCGCGAACCGGCCCTTTCATCTTGTTCAGGACTATGCTGCTTATTGCGGCAACTGGTCGTCGACACCGGCGACATAGAAGTTCATGCCGAGCAGGACGCCAGCATCGGCCACTTCGCCTTCGGCAAGCCAATCCGAACCGTCCTGTTTCTTGACCGGCCCCGTATAGGGGTCGAATTCACCAGACGTGATCTTTGCCTGTGTCTCCTCGGCCATGGCCTTCACGTCATCGGGCATGTTGGTATAGGGCGCCATGACCACATGGCCTTCCTTCATGCCGGCCCAGACGTCGACCTGTTCCCAGGTGCCCTCAAGCACCGCCTTGACGCGCTCGACATAATACGGACCCCAATCGTCGATGATCGCGGTCAGCTGCGTCTCCTTGCCGAAGTTGATCATGTCGGAGGCCTGGCCGAACGCCTTGACGCCACGCTCGGCGGCAACCTGCATCGGCGCGGTCGAGTCCGTATGCTGGGTGATAATGTCGGCACCCTGGTCGATCAGCGCCTTGGCAGCGTCGGCTTCCTTGCCCGGGTCAAACCAGGTGTTGGCCCAGACCACCTTCAGCTTGAAGTCGGGATTGACCGACTGCGCGCCCAGCGTGAACGCGTTGATGCCCATGACGACCTCGGGGATCGGGAAGGAGGCGATATAGCCGGCAACGCCCGAACTGGACATCTTGGCGGCAATCTGGCCCTGCACGTAACGGCCTTCATGGAACCTTGAATTATAGGTCGATACGTTGGGATGCTCGCGCTTGTAGCCCGTGGCGTGTTCGAATTTCACATCCGGGAACTTGCCCGCAACCTTGTTGGTTGCATCCATGTAGCCGAAGGATGTGGTGAAGATGATGTTGCAGCCCGAACGTGCGAACCGCTCGATGGCGCGTTCTGCATCCGCCCCTTCCGGCACGCTTTCCAGATAGGCGGTCTCGACCTTGTCGCCGAGGGCTTCTTCAACCGCGAGACGGCCCTGATCATGCTGATAGGACCAGCCGAAGTCGCCGATGGAGCCAACATAGATGAAACAGGCCTTCACCTTGTCCATGGCGGCGTAGGCAGTGGACGCGCTGAGCGCGATGCCGAAGGCGGCAACAATTCCAAGCACTTTTTTCATGACATTCCTTCCGTTGCTTGATGGTTTCAATGGGTGTTCAGCGGTCCGGCACGAAGCCCTGCCCAAGCATGGCCGGCGTGTTGATCAGTGTCAGCCTGCGGTTTCTGGAAATCAAGACCAGAACCACGATGGTTGCAAGATAGGGCAGCGAGGAGAGGAACTGCGCCGGAATGGATTTGAGCAGCGACAGGATGCCGTAGATGGGTCCGGGCAGGAATTCCACGTCGCCGAGATTGAGCGCCTGAATGTGCAGTTGCATGATGGTAATGGCGCCGAACAGATAGGCACCGAACAGGATACGCCAGGGCCGCCAGGAGGCAAAGACCACCAGTGCCAGCGCGATCCAGCCGCGGCCCGCCGACATGTTTTCAATCCATTGCGTCGTGTAGACCAGCGACAGGTGCGAACCGGCAAGCCCGGCGCACGCACCGCCAAACATGACGGCTAGATAGCGCACCCGCATCACATTGATGCCGAGCGCATGGGCCGAGTGATGGTTGTCACCGACACTGCGCAGCGTAAGCCCTGCCTTGGTTTTGAATAGGAACCAGGAAACGGCAAAGACCAGCGCAATGGAAACGTAGAACAGTGCGTCCTGGGCAAAGAACAGCCGCCCGATAAGGGGAATGTCCGATAACAGCGGAATGACGACCGGCTGCAGCTTGACGCCAGGAATGCCGACAAACGCTTCGCCCCAAAGACCGGAAAGCCCAAGGCCCAGAATGGTCAGTGCAAGGCCGGTTGCCACCTGGTTGGTGACCAATGTCAGCGCCAGAAAGGCGAACAGCAACGAGAAAAGTGCGCCTACCGCCATACCCCCCAACGCGCCGATATAGGGGTTACCGCTCATCTGCGCAAAGGCAAAGCCGGCAATCGCGCCCATGATCATCATGCCCTCAACGCCAAGATTGAGGACGCCGGAGCGCTCGGCCACCAGTTCGCCCATGGCAGCGATCAAAAGCGGCGTTGCAGCGGTAAAGACGGTCAGCAGGATGGCTTCGAGCATACCCATGTCAGTTGCCCTCCGCCGATGCTGAAGGCTGGCCGGCGATGAAGCGGATGCGGTAGTTGATCAGCGTGTCGCAGGCGAGCACCAGGAACAGCAGCATGCCCTGGAAAACACGCGCCGACTTGTCGGAAATCTGCAGTGAAATCTGCGCCGCCTCACCACCGAGATAGGTAAGCGCCAGCACGAGGCCGGCAACCACCGCGCCCAGCGGATTGAGACGACCCAGAAAGACCACAATGATGGCGGCGAAGCCATAACCCACAGAAAGCTTCTCGTTGAGATGCTGAACAGCACCGGCCACCTCGATGATACCGGCAAGACCGGCCAGCGCACCGGAGAGCAGAAAGGCGAAGAACGTCATCTTGGCCGAAGAAAATCCGGCAAACCGCCCTGCCCGCGGGTTTTGCCCGAGAACTCTTACTTCGAACCCTTTCAGGGTGCGCCGGATCATCAGCCAGACCAGCACGGCAGCGACAAGGGCAAACAGGATGCCGATATTGGCTCTGCCGGAAGCCGGAAACATTTCCGGCAGCAGCGCGAAATCATTGAAGGTGATGGTGCCAGGAAAACTGAAACCCTGTGGATTGCGCCAGGGGCCGCGCACCAGCCAGTCGACGAAAAGCTGCGCCACATAGACAAGCATCAGGCTGGTAAGGATTTCATTGGTGTTGAACCGGCTTTTGAGAAACGCCGGGATCGCCGCATAGGCAGCCCCGCCTGCCATCGCCAGAATGAGCATCAGCGGCAATACCAGATAGTTCTGAAACTCAGGCAGCAGTACGGGAATGGCCGAACCTGCCACCGCGCCCATCAGAAACTGCCCCTCGGCGCCGATGTTCCAGTTATTGGACAGATAACACACCGACAGGCCGACGGCGATCAGGATCAGCGGCGTTGCCTTGATCAGCAGTTCATGCAGCGACCAGGTCTCCGTCAGCGGCTCTATGAAATAGGAATAAAGCGCCTGCACGGGATCCTTGCCCAGCGCCATGAAGACGATGGCGCCGAGCAGGATGGTCAGCGCCAGCGCGATGACCGGCGAGAGATAGGCAAAAAGCCGTGACGGCATCTGGCGGCGGGAGACTTCAATGCGCATGATCCGCCTCCATGGATGTTTCTTCAGGATCACGCTCGGTGTGGGCGCCGCCCATAAGAAGGCCGATTTTTTCACGCGTCACATCGCCTGCCTTGCCCGCTTCGGCAATCGTTCCGTCATGCATGACGAGGATGCGGTCGGCGACCTCGAAAATCTCGTCGAGATCCTGCGAGATCATCAAAACGGCGGAGCCTGAAGCCGCCAGGTCGATCAAGGCCTGGCGGATGCGGCTTGCCGCTCCCGCATCGACGCCCCAGGTCGGCTGGTTTACCACCAGGACGGACGGCTGGCGGTCGAGCTCGCGTCCCATGATGAATTTCTGCAGATTACCGCCGGAAAGTGCCGAGGCGGCCGGGTTTTCCGCTGACTTGCGCACATCCATTTCCTCGCAGATGCGCTTTGTCGCCTTGTCGACCATTTCTTCCCATACCCAGCCGATCCGCCCGAACCGCTGCAGGGCGACGGCATCGGAAGCGTGGCGTGCCAGCAGCAGGTTGTCGGTCAGTGTCATGCCGGGCACGGCCCCATGGCCAAGACGCTCTTCGGGCACGAAGGCCGCCCCCATCTTGCGGCGGTCGTTGATGCCGAGATTGCCGACTTCCTGCCCGCGCAGGAAAACGGCGTTCTTGGTGGAAGCAACTTCACCGGAGACGAGATCGAATAGCTCGCCCTGTCCATTGCCGGCCACGCCTGCAATGCCGACGACTTCGCCAGCTCTTACCGCCATGTTGATGGTTTTCAAGCCGATAGAGAATGGCGTTGCCGGTGGCAGGCTGGCATCGCGAACTTCAAGCAGGATTTCGCCGGTCTTGTCCTCGCGTGTTTCACGCTGCACTTCGGCAACTTCCGAACCGACCATCATCGATGCGAGGCTTGCTGCTGTCTCCTTGCGCGGATCGCATTCGCCCACCACCTTGCCATGGCGCAGGATGGTGGCCCGGTCGCACATGGCTTTCACTTCTTCCAGCCGGTGCGAAATGTAGAGGATGGAGCGTCCCTCATCACGCAGACGATTGAGCGTAACGAACAGGTTGTCGGCCTCCTGTGGCGTCAGAACGGATGTCGGCTCATCGAGAATGATCAGTTCGGGATCCTGCAACAGGCAGCGCACGATCTCCACCCGCTGTCGCTCACCGACGGAAAGATCGCCGATATGGGTCGAGGCATGCAGCGGCAGTCCGTACTCCTGCGACAAGCGCTCTGCGTCCCGCGCAACCTGTTCGATCGAATGACCGGGGCCGAGCGACAGCACGATGTTGTCGGCAACGGTAAGCGATTCAAACAGGGAGAAGTGCTGGAACACCATGCCGATGCCCAGCGATCGCGCAAACGAGGGACTGGTGACGGAAACGGCCTTGCCCTTCCAGAGGATTTCGCCTGCCGTAGGCTGCAGCGATCCGTAGAGCATTTTTACGAGCGTGGATTTGCCAGCGCCGTTTTCGCCCAACAGGGCATGGATTTCGCCCTTGCCGATCGACAGGTCCAGAGAATCGTTTGCCTTCAGCGTGCCGAAGACTTTCGTCAGCCCGCGAACTTCCAGCAATGCGTCGCCATTGGCCGCGCTCCTTGCCATCGATGAAATTCGTTCCCGTTTCTCTTTCCGCTACTAGGTACCAAACAGGTGCCATTGTCCAGCGCCCTGCCCGCTGGTGATGCCTGCCACGGGAGATTATTCACAGGAGCAAAGAAAAACCGCCGCATGGCTGCGGCGGTTCGAAACGCTTGCTGGGAAGCGCCGGCCGTGCAGAAACCGGCATCCCGTTCTACTGCAGTCAGCGGTTGACCGCTTCCTTCAGTGCCTTGCCCGGCTTGAACCGGGGCGCCTTGGATGCCGGCACCTGAATGGTTGCGCCGGTTTGCGGATTGCGGGCCGTCGTTGCCTTGCGGTTGGCCACAACGAAGTTGCCAAAACCCACGAGACGGACTTCATCACCACTGCTGAGTGCCGACGTAATTCCACCGAGCACCGCATCTACAGCTTCGGATGCCTGGGCTTTTGTTATGGATGCCTGGTCAGCAACGGAAGCAATAAGCTCGTTTTTGTTCATCTTGTTTTCCTTTCACTAGGGCGCGCAAGCGCGTTGCACAGGCGCAAATTCGCACTTTTCGAGGATGCGGCACAACCAGAATCCCAGTTTTCTGGGCTTTTTGGGCTGATTCGGAGCCTTTTTCGGGTTTGTCAATGCCCCTTGCTGCACAGATTTTGCCCATGAAAACCGCTTTCTGGCGGTTGGACAGTCATCTGCGATTCGTGGGGAATCCGGAGATTTCTGCGGTTTTGCCATCGTCCAGCCAAACCGGATACCGGCAACTCAGTCCGCCGGTGCGCGGATTTTCGGCACAATGCCGGGGGCATCTTCAGTGGCTTGAGCGTGCTCTACCAGAAAACAAAACCCCGGCTGCCAGTTCGGGTGAAAGGCAGCCGGGGTGAGTTGTCTTCAGATCAACCGGATCGGTTGCAATCAATGCGGTATGGCGGATGCTTGATTGTCGCTGCGGCCGAGCATTGCCTGGCGCGCGCGTTCCTCGTCCTCGGCGGTCCATTCGATTGCCACTGGCTTGCTGACCAGCGCATGCTCGAGCACCTGATCGATATGGGAAACCGGCACGATCTCGAGCCCGTTCTTCACATTGTCAGGAATTTCCGCAAGGTCTTTCGCGTTTTCTTCCGGTATCAGAACCTTGGAAATGCCGCCGCGTAGGGCCGCCAGAAGCTTCTCCTTGAGCCCGCCAATGGGCAGCACCCGGCCGCGCAGGGTGATCTCGCCGGTCATTGCAACATCCGAGCGCACAGGAATGCCGGTCATCACCGAGACGATGGCCGTGGTCATGGCTGTGCCCGCGGAGGGGCCATCCTTGGGCGTAGCGCCTTCCGGCACGTGGACGTGAATGTCCATGCGGTCGAACATCGGCGGTTCCACGCCAAATTCCGCCGCCTTGGAGCGGACATAGGAAGCCGCAGCCGAAATCGACTCCTTCATCA
>JAGRLQ010000179.1 GCA_020441735.1 Nitratireductor sp. | reverse complement strand
GGATCGAGGCCAATCTGGAAATCGTTCGCAACGACAAGGGGGAGGCGACCGAGATCCGCCATGTGTGGCGTTTCGACGAGATTTTTTCCTCCTCGCTGGTGCTCGACTTTGACGACAATGGCAATGGCCAACTCGATGAGAAGGAGCTGGAGGAGATCGGCAAGGTGACCAAGGTGTCGCTGAGCGAATACAATTTCTATACCGAGGTTCGGGACGGTTCCAATATCGTCGATTTCTACGAGCCGGAACCCTACATCATCGACTTCAAGAACGGCCAGCTTCTGATGATCATGGCGCTGGAACTGACCAAGCCGCAGCCAATGGGGGCAAAAGGCTTCAGGGTCGCCGTTTCCGATCCGACCTATTACGTGGCGGTGGAACTGCCCGACCCGACGGCGGTCATCGTATCAGGCAACGGCAAAGCCTGCACTTCGCAGATCGTCGTTCCGGACTGGGATGAACTGTATGCCCGGGATGCGGACCGGCTGGCTGACTTGTTTGCCGCGTCCCCCGACGAAAAGGTCGATGCAAGCGAAGACTATCTGACCTGGGTGGAATTCAGTTGTCCGGCATGACCTTGCGACGACCGGTATTTGTTGTTGTTGCGCTTCTGCTGCTGGCGCTTGCTGTCGGCTTGATGCTGCCGGATGCGGCGAGCGCCCAGAATTCACTCGGCCTCGGCCAGGCCGAGCAGGCAATCAAGCCGGAGGGTCCGTTTGCCGGCATTCTGTTCTGGATCCAGCAACAGCAGAAGTCCTTCTACAAGGCGATGACCGACGCGCTGAAGCTGATCCGCTCTGGAAATGGTGGCATGTGGATCCTGATCGGACTGAGCTTTGCCTACGGCATACTGCACGCCGCCGGACCGGGGCATGGCAAGGTGGTGATCTCCTCCTACATGGTTGCCAATGAGGTGCAGCTTCGCCGCGGCATTCTGCTTTCCTTTGCCTCATCGGCGATGCAGGCGATGGTCGCCATCGTGGCGATCGGCTCCATTGTTTTTTTCCTGCGCGAGTTCGGCCTGCGTCAGGGAGACCTGGCGCGCTATCTCGAAATCGCCAGCTATGCCGGCGTGGCGATGCTGGGTGCCTGGCTATTGTGGCGCAAGCTGTTCGGGGTGCGGGCGCCGGCGCCGGTGGCGCTGGCCGCCACGGAGCATGGCACGGTTCACATTCATCATCACGAGCATGGCGATCATGAACATCATCACCATGACCACCATCACCATGGGCATGCCGATCACGGGCATAGCGGGCATCATCATGATCACGATCACCATCATGGTGGTGTCTGTTCGGAATGCGGCCACGCCCATCTGCCCGATCCCTCGCTGCTGGAAGGCCGCATGGGGCTGAGGGAAGCCTGGACGGCGGTGTTTGCCGTCGGATTGCGGCCCTGTACGGGCGCGCTGATCGTGTTGACGTTTTCCTTCCTCAACGGACTGTATCTGGCCGGCATATTGTCGGCCTTCGCCATGGCGATCGGAACGGCGATCACGGTTTCCGCTATTGCCACCCTGGCGGTCACCGCCAAGAACGTTGCCCTCAGACTGAGTTCGGGCAGTGCCCTGCGCAGCGGCATTTTCCGGGCGATGGAAATCGGCGGTGCTGCCCTGATTCTCGTCATGGGGCTGACACTTCTTGCGGCTGCCTATTACGGCTGACAGCGCTTTTTCATGCACATGCCCAACAATGAGGCAGTTTGCCCGATTTGACGGCATGGATATGATGGCTCCCGGCAAATCTTCCGGCAGATTGCCGCACGGTACTTGCGCAGGTTGAGAAATTGTACTGTATTGCGGCGACGCGGACCGGCTCGGGAGGAAGCAGCGAGCCCGGTTCCGATTGGGAATATCATTATCGAGTATCCGTTTATCTCAAGGAGGAAAACCATATGGATCGTCGTTCATTTATCAAGAAAGCCGGCCTTGTCGGTGGCGGTGCAGCCGCATCTACGCTTGCTGCACCGGCAGTTGCGCAGAGCAAGAAGGAAATGGTCATCGTTTCAACCTGGCCGCGCGACTTCCCCGGGCTGGGTATCTCTGCCCAGCGGCTTGCCGACCGGATCACTGAACTGACGCAGGGCGCAATCACCACCCAGTATTTTGCCGCAGGGGAGCGCGTTGGCGCGCTTGACGTGTTCGACGAAGTCGCTTCGGGCAACTCGCAGGCCTATATCGGCGCCGACTACTACTGGACCGGCAAACACCCGGCACTTGCCTATTTCACCTCCGTGCCGTTCGGCATGACCTTTGCCGAGTGGAATGCATGGGTGCTTTATGGCGGCGGCATGGCACTGTGGGAAAAGGTTCAGGATCAGTTTGGCCTGCAGCCGCTTCCGGCAGGCAACACCGGTACGCAGGCTGGTGGCTGGTTCAACAAGGAAATCAACTCCGCCGATGACCTCAAAGGTCTGAAAATGCGTATTCCGGGCCTTGGCGGTCAGGTGATGTCGAAGCTCGGTGCCTCGACGATCTCGGTCCCGGGTGGCCAGATTTATGAAAACCTGGTTTCCGGCACGATCGATGCAACCGAGTGGGTTGGCCCGTACAACGACTACTTCATGAAGTTCTACGAAGCCGCCAAGTACTACTACACCGGTGGCATGCATGAGCCGGGCTCTGCCCTGTCCCTGACTTCGAACAAGTCGTGGTGGGGTACACTCAGCGATTGGGAAAAAGCCGCGATCACTGCCGCAGCGCTTGAGGAGAACACCAACTCCTATTTCGAGGCGATGGCCCTCAACGGTGAGTACCTCAAGAAACTGGTCGACGAGCAGGGCATCGAAGTTCGTTCCTTCAATGAAGATGTCTGGGATGCATTCGGTGAAGCTTCTGCTGAAGTGTTTGCCGAGACCCGTGACCACTCTGCATTGGCCGCTGAGGTCGATGATGCCGCACAGGCGAAGATGCGCGAAATCGGTACTGGCATCGCATTGTTCGAAGGCCAGTTCGTGAACCAGCGCAACCGCGTGCTTGGCATCGGTTAATTGCAAGGGAAGCTGTAACAACAAGCAAGAGCGGGACTTCGGTTCCGCTCTTTTCCTGTAGTCCTGCAGTCCTTGGGAGGGGACGGCCGCAAACCGGCAGGAAGGTTCATGACGGACAGCAACGACAACAATAAAATTCTGCGCGAAGGCGACCCGGCATTCGGCAGCCGCATTTTTGGCTGGTCCATGCTTGGTCTACTGCTCGCGTTTCTGATCAATAACGTCCTTGATGTGGGATTTGATTATCCCGGCATTTTCGGAATTTTTCGCGGTGGCGGGGGAGCGGCCTGGCTGCAGATGGCAATCTGCCTGCTGGGTATCGCGCTGGCGGTCGGGCTGGTTTTGCGCTATCCGCGCCGCTCGCTGCGCTATGAGGCGCATCTCATCCACGCTTTCAACGTCTACTTCATCCGCGCGCTGTTCTGGGCGGTGTTCCTGTGCGGCATCGTCGATGCCACGCTCTCCTTCATGCGTGTGGAAGCATTTATCGAACCGCTGATGGGGGAGGCTGCGGCGCGAAATCTCGGCAGGGCAAACTGGGTCGGCACATGGATTCACATGCCGCTCATCGTGCTGGGCTTCATTGTGGCGCTTTTCACACGCACACTCGGCTTCGTCTGGCTGGCACTGCTGATCGTTGTTGCCGAGCTTCTGATCGTCATCTCGCGCTTCGTATTCTCCTATGAGCAGGCGCTGATGGGCGATCTGGTCCGTTACTGGTATGCGGCGCTATTCCTGTTTGCCTCCGCCTACACGCTGTTCGATGAGGGACATGTCCGCGTCGATATTCTCTACGCCTCGTTCGGGCGGCGCAAAAAGGGCATTATCAATGCCATCGGCACCATTCTTCTCGGCATCACCACCTGCTGGGTAATCATCGGAATCAGCTTCAACGGCAAGCAATCCATCGTCAACGCGCCGGTGATGAATTTCGAAGTGTCGCAGGCCGGTCCTTTCGGCATGTTCACCAAGTATCAGATGGCGGCATTCATCGCGCTTTTCGCCATCACCATGATGATCCAGTTTGTCAGCTATTTCTTCGATGCGATTGCCGACAAGCGTGGCGAACCCGGTCACCGCGAGACCGATACTTCCGCGGCGCATTAGGGAACGGGGCTGGGACATGGAACTGTATTTTCTTGCACTGCTTATCCTGGTCATGGCAACGGCGCTCGGCTCCGGTTATCCGGTTGCCTTCGCGCTGCCGGGCGCTGCGATCATCACCATCACCGTTGCTGCCGTCACCGGCTGGCTGTTTACCGGCAATACCGATGCCTTCTTCCATACCGGCGGTCCCCAGCAATGGCTCTCGGCGGGGGTGACCAACCTTCGAGGGGTTTATTGGGAGGTCGAACGCGATACGCTGATCGCCATTCCGCTGTTCATTTTCATGGGGATCACCCTGCAGCGGTCGAAGATCGCTGAAGACCTGCTGGTCACCATGGCGCAACTGTTCGGCCCCGTGCCGGGCGGGCTTGGCATTTCGGTTGTTTTCGTCGGCGCATTGCTTGCCGCTACCACAGGCATTGTCGGTGCGACCGTGGTTGCCATGGGGCTGATCTCGCTGCCGGCGATGCTGCGCAACAAGTATTCACCGTCGCTTGCGACGGGTACCATCGCTGCCTCCGGTACGCTGGGGCAGATCATTCCGCCGTCGATCGTGCTGATCATTCTTGCCGACCAGCTGGCTTCGGCGGTCGATCAGGCGAGCACCGCGCGCAAGGCGCTGTTCAAGGAAACCACCGGTGAACTGACCATGCCGTCGGCTTTCGATGTGGTTTCCACCAGCGCCGGCGAAATGTTCCTGGGCGCCTTCGTGCCCGGTCTGCTGCTGGTGCTGCTCTACATGATCTACATTCTGGTCTATGCGCTGCTGCGGCCTTCGGCAGCACCGGCAGTGCATTATGGCGGCAAGTTCGATTTCGCCTTCTGGCGCAAGGTCTTTCTGACGCTGGTTCCGCCGCTGACGCTGATCTTCCTCGTGCTTGGATCGATTATCGCCGGCATTGCCACCGTCAACCAGGCGGGCGCCATTGGCGCCGCCGGTGCGCTGGTCATGGCCGGTTACCGGCTGGGAGACTACGGCCGCTGGACCTTCGTGCCGGCTATTCTGTCGCTCATCGGTCTCGTCATTCTCGCTTTTGCCCTTTCAAATTTCGAAATGAATCTGAAGTCGATCGACAATGCCACTGACTGGCTCGGCATCCAGTTGGGCATTCTCGGCACGATCATTCTGGTCACCGCTCTGGTTTGGAGTGGCTGGCGGGCAATCAAGACCGAAGACACGCTGAGCGGCATCATGCTGGAAACCGCCAAGACGACTGCGCTGGTCTTCATCATTCTGCTGGGCGCGGCCATGCTGACGGCTTCTTTCCGGGCCTTTGGCGGCGAGGATTTGGTACGCGACTTCCTAAACTCGCTGCCGGGCGGGTTCTGGGCCAAGTTCATCATCGTCATGGCGGTGATCTTCATTCTCGGCTTCTTCCTCGATTTCATCGAGATTGCCGTGGTCGTCGTGCCGATCGTCGCTCCCATCCTGCTTGCCGATCCGTCTGCGAATGTGACAGCGGTCTGGCTCGGCGTGATGATCGGTCTCAACATCCAGACATCATTCCTCACGCCGCCTTTCGGGTTTGCGCTGTTCTATCTGCGCGGGGTTGCGCCTGCGGTCGTCAAGACGATCCAGATGTACAAGGGCGTTGTCGCCTTCATTCTTCTGCAGCTTGCAGCCTTGTTCATCGTCGGCCTTTATCCGCAGCTGGTGAATTATCTGCCCAACCGGGTCTCGCTGCTGAGTGAGACGGCCCCGCCGCCGCGCAATCCGAAGCTGCAATACTGCCTGGAGGAATATGTTTCCCGGCGGTTCGTGGAGGATGGCGCGCAGCTGCAGGCAGCCCATGAGGCAGCCCGTAATATCGATCTTTCCTTCCTGCCACGGGATCTTGCCAACGGTTTTGCCGAAGGTGTCGACAAGGCTTCCAAGGCGCAGGGCCTGCTTGATGAAGCCCATGCGGCCGGTCAGGCAATTGAAGATGCGTCTCCGGCATACCGGACCATTCACACCGAGGTCCGCGATCTGCAGACCGTCATGCGGGGAATTGATGCCCATATCGCCGAGTTGAGAACGGAAATCGGCCTTCTTCCTGGTGATGGAAATGCGGCTGCGCGCGAAGCGCGGGAGGCTGAAATCGGAGCGCTGGAACGCGAGAAGGAAGAACATGCAGCGCAGATTCCTGCCGACTGGAATGATACGTTCAAGGCATTCAACAATCTGGTGAAAGCTGAAGAACAGGCACTCAACACCTATCGCCGCAATTCGGATCAGGCCTATGGGGACATTGCCGATGCGGTCACCACGCTGAAGGGCAGCGAACGCTTCCTGGAGCTTGAGGGCGAGTTGCAGGCGCTTTCCGGACGCATCGGCAGTGGGGATGCCGAGGCTTTGGCAGCCGAGATAGACCAGCTTGCCGATAAACTGGGCGAGGTTGAAGGCGCCTCGAAAGTACGTTCGGAAGTTTCCAAGGTACGCCGGGCGCTGGAAGCCAAGACACCCGATCCTGACAAGGCGGCAACCGCCATGGCAAAAGCGCTGGAACTCTATGACGAGCAGAAGGACTGGCGCGAAAAGGCCGGTTCCGTCCTGCCGCAGATGGAGACATACGAGGCGGCGATCCGCGACACAATCGGTCTGCGGGTACAGGATCGCATGCCACGGCAGACAGCCTTGTTCGTTGCGGGCTGCAGTGCCGGCCATCGCGATATCTCGCTCAATTTCTGATGGGCGGAACTCCGGTTTAGAGCTCCGGCTGAGGCGTTATGCCATGGCCGGAGCGTGCCCGTCCGCTTGACCTTTGCCGGTGGAACCCTAGAACCGTTCCAGACTAGAGCAGAGATCAATCCTTCATGAATGCATCCGTCAAAAGCAAAAAATCCTCCGGCAAGCGCGAAGCCGAATACCGAAAGCAGGGACCGCTGCCCGCAGATCATCCGGCTGTCAAAACCGGAAAGGTGGGCGTGCTGCTGGTCAATCTCGGCACGCCGGATGGCCACGACAAAAAGAACATGCGCCGGTATCTGGAGGAGTTTCTCACCGATGCCCGCGTGATCGAATGGCCCAAACTGCTGTGGTATCCGATCCTGTACGGCATTGTGCTCAATACACGGCCGAAGAAATCAGGCGCTGCCTACGAGACGATCTGGAACAAGGAACTTGATGAATCGCCACTGCGAACCATTACCCGCTCGCAGAGCGATAAGCTGGCTGCTGCGCTGGCGGGGCACGACCATGTAATTGTCGACTGGGGGATGCGCTACGGCAAGCCTTCCATTGCCGCGCGGCTTGAGGCCCTTCAGGCGCAGGGCTGCGAACGCATTGTCGTGTTTCCGCTTTATCCGCAATACAGTGCTGCAACCACGGCAACGGTCAACGACAAAACATTCGAGCATCTGATGGGTTTGCGCTGGATGCCAGCACTACGCACCGTGCCGCCCTATCACGATGATCCGGTCTATATCGATGCGCTGGCGGCCTCGATCGAGCAGCATCTGGCAAAACTCGATTTCGAGCCGGAAAAAGTCATCGCCTCCTATCATGGCATTCCCCTGAGCTACTTCAGGAAGGGCGATCCCTATCACTGCCATTGCCAGAAAACTTCCCGGCTGCTTGCCGAGCGGCTCGGCTGGAAGGACGATCGTTTGCTGACCTGCTTCCAGTCGCGGTTCGGGCCGGAGGAATGGTTGCAGCCCTATACCGACAAGACCATCGAGCAGCTTGCCGGGGAAGGGGTGAAGAACCTCGCCGTATTCAATCCCGGCTTTGTTGCCGACTGTCTGGAAACGTTGGAGGAAATCGCCGGAGAAGGCGAAGAAATCTTCCATGAGCACGGCGGCGTCAATTTCACCCATATTC
>JAGRLQ010000178.1 GCA_020441735.1 Nitratireductor sp. | reverse complement strand
GGAAGGTCAAAATCGGGTGCTTTGTTACCACAATCGGGATGTTTCGCTGTGTCAGCCATGGCCTTCTCCACTGTATGTCGTGTTTTCAGGTAATGGTTATAGGGTGGTCAGCCGGCAGGGAAAGAGCCTGCGCAGGCAATGCACAGGTTAGGGCGGGTTGCCGAATTGTGGCCGCTTGAACGGCGCGGCTTGTGTCCCGTTCCTGTGCTGATGTTCGCAGTTTTCACCGGCGGTTTGGCGACCGGGCCGAATATGGCATCCTGAACGCAGAATCGGCATTGCGCACGGGTGATTCGAAAGCCCGGATAGCGCTGAAGCCGGCAAGGGGCATTATCCCCGACTTCCCGGGTGGCGGGGCAAATACATCGGGGCATTGAATGCGGCGCAAGCGGCAATCGACAGAAAGCGATTTTTCGCCATCAAAGCCCGCCTACCGGCGGAGCCTCAGGCGTGTTCTGCTGTTTTTTCTGCTCCCCGTTGTCGCTTTGCTGCTCGGAGGCGGTGTGCTGGCCTATCTTTTTCAGGGTCAGCCGCTGAACATCGCCACCATCCGCGAACGGATCGAAACAACGCTGCAGGAGATGGTGGGCGAAGCCTATGACGTTGAAGTCTCAGGCAGCGGGCTTTCCCCGGCAATGTCCTCCGTCCTTGCGCTCAGAGGCGACGGCATCCATGTCCGCCACCGGGAGAGCGGAAGGGAAGTGCTGTTCATCGACCGGATCAATGTCGGTCTGGATCTCGTTTCCGCACTGACCGGAAAGCCGCAATTCGACCGTGTCGTGCTGGATGGTGGCAGAATTTCCCTGCTGGATGCCGGAAGTGCGGATGCCGGGTTTTCACCGGACCAGATGCTTCGCCAGATTGGCGGGTGGCTTTCGGAAACCGAGCAGGCTTTTCGCGATGGTTCGATTGAAGCCATCGAAATGCGCGATATTACCCTGCAACTTCCGGCCATCGGGCGCAGCCGCAACACGCCTTTCACCTTAAGCGCGGGAAGCGTCGATTATGGCGGTCAGCGCCTGCTTCTGCAGTTGCAGGCGAAATCGGCGGAGCGCGAATTTGCCATCAATGCGGAATGGCGGGATGGTACGGATAACGGCCGGCAACTGTCGCTTGGCATTGGCGATCTTCCTACCAGCTGGTGGCTTGCCGGCGAGGGCAGTGAGACAGTGGAGGGGAAAGCTTCGAATCCGCCTTTCATCGACGCCAATGTCAGGATCGATGCGCGCTTTCCCTTCGATGCTGAACTTCAGCCACTCGATCCTTTTGTGAAGCTGCAGGCAGATGCCGGAACCCTGCATCTCGGCAAGAGGAGTTACGCCGTGCCTTCGGCCGTGGTGAGCCTGTCGGTTTCGCCGGATGCTTCATCCGCCACGCTCGACAACGGCGAGATCTGGGTTGGCGAACAGGTTTTCCGCCTTTCAGGCCGTTTTGACGGGCTGCCGGGGCGCACGTCAGAAAGCGGTTTTGGTCCCTATGCCATGCGGCTTGATGTTGAAGCTGAAAAGCGCGCCGCCGAACAGTCTGCCGGGCTGCAGCGTGTTGAAGCGGAACTTTCGGGCGAACTGGATCTGGCGGCACTTCGCGCCGTTTTCGACCGGATTGCGATTTCCGATGGCGAGGCGCAATTTACCGGCATCGGGGTCGCTGGTTCCGCTGAAGGCATTTCCCTTTCCCTTGCCACCGTAAAAACCGGCATGGCGATGGTGATGCGTCTGTGGCCGGACTGGGTTGCGCCAAAGGCGCACGATTGGGTTGCAGAACATGTCAGCGGCGCCACGCTTTCCAACCTGGACCTGCAATTGGCGCTGCCGCCGGAGCGACTTGCTGCCCTGCAGGGCGACGCGGCGCTGATCGACAGCGATCTCTCGTTCAAAACCGGGTTTTCCGGTCTTGATCTCGATTACCATCGCACCTTGCCTCCACTGAAAGCCGCTGCAGGTAAACTGGCGATTGCCGGCGACCGGCTGGAAGTTGTCGCCACCAATGCAACGATGACAGCGCCCGGTGCGAATCCGGTGAACGTGAGCGATCTTTCCTTCACCATCGCTGAAATGAGTGCGGAACCCGCGCAAGGCGCCCTGTCTGCCCATCTGTCCGGCTCTGCTGCCGCAGTCGCTGCCCTTGCCGACAGCGATCCTGTCAATGCCATCCGGACCCTGGGCGTGAAGCCAGCCAGCTTTGCTGGCGACGCAAAGCTGCGTGTCACAGCCACGATACCGCTGGAGGACGATGGCAAGGTCACCGATTGGCAGGTGGCGGCCAACCTTGCCGGACTGGAGTCGAAGCAGCCCTTGTTTGGACGCACGGTGCGCGGTGGTGAAATGGAGATCACGGCAGATGCCAGGCAGGTAAATGTCAAGGGCAAGGCGCAGGTCGACGGCTTTGCCGCGCGGTTCGATCTTGCCGAACCAATCAACGGCGCAGCAAAGTCGATCCGACGCCGCGATATCCGGCTGACAGTGACTGCCGCCGATCTCGCCAGGCAGGACATCAGGCTGGCACCTGTTATTGACGGGCCGATGGAAGTGCGCATCCAGTCGAAAGACGGTGCGCCGGAGCGCTACGAGATCGATCTGGCGAAAGCGGATGTTTCGCTGCCGTGGATCGGCTGGAACATCCGGCGCGGCAGCACAAAGACGGCGCTGGCGAGTTTTCAGCTCGAGCAGGATGGCGACGTAACCCGGCTGAAGGACTTTTCCTTCCGCATGGATGGCGGACGCAAGGCAAGCGGTTCTCTCTCCTTTTCGAAGAGCGGCCTGATCAGCGCCAGCATGAAGGGAATTGCGCTCAACAAGGGCGATGACTTCGATGTTTCCGTGGCGCGAAAGAATGGCGGCTACGATATTGGGGTGAGCGGTCGCACCTACGACAGCCGCCCTGTGCTACAGATGGTCATCCACGGCGACGGGCTGTCCTCATCGGGTGGCAGTGATGTCTCGCTGTCGGCCAATTTCGGCCGCATGAGCGGTTTCAACGGTCAGGTGATGGAATCGGTCGTCGTGCGTTACGATACCCGTGGCGGCAGGCTCCATCTCCTCGATATCAAGGGCGCCATTGGCGGAGAACTGTCGCAGATCTCGGCCCAGGCACAAGGCAATGCAACGACCTTCCGTTTCAAGGCCGACAATGCGGGCGGATCTCTGGCGATGGTCAATCTCTATGACAAGATGCAGGGCGGCAGGCTTTCGGCATCGCTGACGCGTAACGGCAACGGGCCGTTCAGCGGCCGTGTCGCGATCAAGGATTTCGTCGTTGTCGGAGAGGAGCGGCTTGCCTCACTGACGGCGGCGCCGGCGCCTGCGAAATTGCAGCGTGCTTCCGGCAGGCTGCGCGAACTCGATCTTCGCCGCGTGAAGTTCGACGATCTGAAGGCCGAAATCATCAAGGCGCCGAGCCGTCTTGAAGTCGA
>JAGRLQ010000177.1 GCA_020441735.1 Nitratireductor sp. | reverse complement strand
CGGAAAATCCGATGTCGGCGGACCGCGTCCGTTGGGAGCATATTCTGCGGGTCTATGAACTGTGCGATCGCAACGTTTCCGAAACGGCGCGGCGGCTCAACATGCATCGCCGGACGCTGCAGCGCATTCTGGCCAAGCGCGCCCCGCGCTGATTGAACTTAGTCGGTCTCTTCACTCTCCGCATGCCGGTCGAAAGCCAGATCGTTGGCTTCGGCAAAGCGGGCAATACGCTCAGCGCGTTGCGCTGCCAGCCGGGCAAAGCGTAGCGTCAGGGCCTTGCGGCTGGCGGCATGCATGGCCTGCTCTGCGGGTTCGCGCAGCAGCTCGGCGAAATGAGCATCTGCCACATAGAGCCCTTCGGAATCCGGAAATATCTCCGTTGGCACACCATGCCAGGTGGCAAAGGCGAAGTAATCGCAGAAATTGGCATATTCCGGCCATTTGCGATCGACCTTGTAGTCCTCGATCGATGATTTGATCTCGATGAGCGTGAATTTGCCTTTTCGGTCTAGGCAGAGCAGATCCGCCCGCCGGCCATTGGCGAGAGGAAACTCCGCAAGTACCGCATTGCCAGCATGTTCCAGATGGCGGATCATGCCACGCTGGATCATCAGCGCGGTGGGAGATTGCCGGCCGTCAGTGAGCGGGTTGTTGCCGGCGATTTGAACGATGGGCATGGACCGGTCCGATTCGACGTCTGTTCGCCACTATCCTAGCAAGCAGCCTGCAGCATGAAAACATGCCTGCCGGTCGTGCCATATTTGCAACATTTGCGTCTTACCATAAGTCATATTTCGTTTTTGCTTGATGGCGGATTACCGGCTCTGATATCGCGCTTCAAGGAAGCACTGCTGTGACTCGGTCTGGTGCCCTGTGTTCGGATGCGAGTCCAACCTGGTAAAAACCAATGAAAAAACTTTCTCGAATTTCTCTCGGGGTAGCGGCGATGCTGTTGCTAGCTGGTTGTAGTTCCACCGGATTTCAGGTGGAGATGCCGACGTTCGACCGCGCGGCGTTCGTCGCCAATTTCCCCAAATTCAACTTTACCCGCCCGGGCGGCACCAATCCGCGCCTCCAGTATGCGGCCATGGTGGACGAGGGCTTCGAACTGCCTCGTATTCCCGTTGAAAAGATGGACAAGCAATACCTGCGCCAGCGTGTTCCGTATGTGACGAACGAAAAGCCGGGCACCATCGTTGTCGATGTCTCCAAGCGGTTCCTTTATCTGGTCGAAAATGGCGGTACGGCGATGCGCTACGGCGTCGGCGTGGGCCGTCAGGGCTTTGAATGGCAGGGTACTGCCTATATCGGCTGGAAGAAGAAGTGGCCGACCTGGACGCCGCCTGCTGAAATGATCAGCCGCCAGCCTCAACTGGCCAAATACAGTGCGGATAATGGTGGCATGGAGCCGGGCCTCAACAATCCGCTTGGTGCCCGTGCGCTGTATCTGTTCAAGAACGGCAACGACACACTCTACCGCCTGCACGGAACGCCACAGTGGAACTCCATCGGCACGGCGGCTTCCTCTGGCTGCATCCGGTTGATCAACCAGGATATCATCGATCTCTATGATCGGGTTCAGGGCCGCGCCAAGGTAGTCGTGATCCAGTAAGATCGCCGCCAGGATTTTGAAGCAAACATGAAAAACCCGCCGGAAGGCGGGTTTTTTGTTGTCTGTTGGTGCTGAAGTCCGGCGATCAACTGCCCTTCAACTCGCGCCGTCGCCGGTGAAGGATTGGCTCCGTATAGCCGGATGGCTGCTCCGTCCCCAGCAGGACGAGATCGCAGGCTGCCTGAAAGGCGATCGACGTGTCGTAATCCGGCGCCATGTTGCGATAGGCGGCATCGTCCTTGTTCTGCTTGTCCACCACCTTCGCCATGCGCTTAAGCGATGCCATGACATCGGACTTTCCGCACACACCATGATGCATCCAGTTGGCCATGTGCTGTGAGGAAATCCGCAGCGTGGCGCGATCTTCCATCAGCCCGACATCGTGAATGTCCGGCACCTTGGAGCAGCCGACACCCTGGTCGATCCAGCGCACCACGTAGCCCAGAATACCCTGGGCGTTGTTGTCGAGTTCCTGCTTGATGGCCGCCTTGTCCCAGTTCGGGCGGATCGCCACCGGCACGTTGAGAATATCATCGAGCTTCGCCTTCTTGCGTCGGGCGAGTTTCTTCTGAACGGCCTTCACACTCACCTCGTGATAGTGGGTGGCGTGCAGGGTTGCAGCAGTAGGCGAAGGTACCCAGGCGGTATTGGCGCCCGACTTCGGATGGCCGATCTTCTGCTTTAGCATATCGGCCATCATGTCAGGCGCAGCCCACATGCCCTTGCCGATCTGCGCCTTGCCGGCAAGCCCGCATGCAAGCCCCACATCGACATTGTTGTTTTCATAGGCCGCAATCCAGGTGGACGATTTCATGTCGCCCTTGCGGATCATCGGTCCGGCCAGCATCGAGGTATGGATCTCGTCACCGGTACGGTCGAGGAAGCCGGTGTTGATGAACACGACCCGGGACTTGGCAGCCCGGATGCACTCTTTCAGATTGACGGTGGTACGCCGCTCCTCGTCCATGATGCCCATTTTCACCGTATTGCGCTTCATGCCGAGCAGGTCTTCGACCGCGCCGAACAGCGTGTTGGCGAAAGCGACCTCTTCAGGTCCGTGCATCTTCGGTTTGACGATATAGACGGAACCCTTTCGAGAATTCAGGAGCCGTCCCTTGGGGCCGATGTCGTGCAATGCGCACAGTGAGGTAATCACCGCATCCATGATGCCCTCGAATACCTCCTCGCCCTTCTTGTCGAGAATGGCCGGATTGGTCATCAGGTGGCCGACATTGCGCACGAACATCAGCGAACGGCCATGCAGCGCTCCCGGCTTGCCATTTGGCTTCTTGAACGTCTTGTCCGGGTTGAGGCTGCGGGTGACCTTCTTGCCGCCCTTCATGAAGGTATCCTTGAGATCCCCCTTCATCAGGCCAAGCCAGTTGCGATAGACGACAACCTTGTCTTCGGCATCGACCGCCGCAACGGAATCCTCGCAATCCATGATGGTCGAAACAGCCGACTCCATGACGATGTCGCACACCCCTGCCTTGTCGTCCTTGCCGACGGGATGGTCCGGGTTGATGACGATTTCGGCATGCAGGTCGTTGTTGGCAAGCAGGATTGAATCCGGTTTGCCCGGCTCACCGGTATAGCCGGCAAGTTGTTTTGGATCGGCAAGCGTGGTTGCACCGGTGGCAAGTTCTGCGACCAGCTTTCCGCCTTTGACATAATAGGCCTTTACCTGGGCGTGCTTGCCCTCCTTGAGCGGGGCAAGCTGATCGAGCAGCTTTCGACCCCAGGCAATGACCTTCTTGCCGCGAATTGGGTTGTAGCCCTTGGTTATTTCCGCTCCGCCGGTCTGGGGAATGGCATCGGTGCCATAGAGCGCGTCGTAGAGCGAGCCCC
>JAGRLQ010000176.1:1055-4151 GCA_020441735.1 Nitratireductor sp. | reverse complement strand
GAGCAATTCGGGTTTTGACGGAATCGGAAAAACCCGAATGCGTAAACAAAACCAACGGATTAAATCGTTGTCTCGTTTCTGACGAAACGCGAAACGACCTGGACGGTATTGGGTACGGCGAACAGCCACCATTCCAAGAGTGGTGCAGAAATCGGAGTTTGCGTTGAGCGGCTGGATGGACATAGCAATGGAAGAAGCCATTGCCGCCGCAAGCCGCGGCGAAATACCCGTGGGCGCGGTGATCTCAAAGGGCAAACGGCTGATTGCCCGAGCCGGCAACCGGACACGCGAATTCAACGACCCGACGGCGCATGCGGAAATGCTGGTGATCCGGGATGCCTGCCTGGCACTTGAAAGCGAGCGGCTGACGGGGTGCGATCTTACGGTGACGCTGGAGCCCTGCGCCATGTGCGCGGGCGCCATCAGCTTCGCCCGCATCGAGCGGCTTTATTTTGCAGCGGCAGATGAAAAGGGCGGCGCTGTCGAAAACGGTACACGCTTTTTTTCCAGCGCTACCTGCCACCACCGGCCGGAAGTCTATTCAGGCATACAGGAAAGCCGCGCCAACGCCTTGTTGACGGAGTTTTTTCAGCAATTGCGAAAATAAGCGGAAACAGGAAACCCTAGAGGCTGGGTTTCGTTGCCGCTTGGAATTGCTTGCGCTTGCGCTCTGCTTCGATCCGCGCCAGTTCCTCTTCCGTATAGCCCTGGTCGCCAATCGGCGCGTCCTGCGAATAGGTGCGGTATTCGATTGGCGGCTCGGTCAGGTAACGGCGCTGGTGGCCGGTTTTGCCGACAGAGGCGATCTCCTTGCGCTGCGCCCGGACCGCATTGGAAATTTCCGCGGGCGTGCATTTGCGCATGGAAATGCCACTTGGATCGCAGGTCTGGTTGGGGATGCCCTCTCCCCTCGGCGCGGCGTTCGGGTCGACGGACTGAAAGGACTTTTGCCTGCGGGCAAAACGCAATTCCTCAACCACGTCACCGCGCACGGCATCCGCCTCATCGCGAACCCGGGCAACCCTCTTTTCAGGTGACTCAGGCCAGGACTGGTCGTCCACCCCGGTGTTCTGGGCCGGCTCGATCAATTGCTTGTCTTCAGGAATAACCAGATCAGGCCGCGGATCGTAATCGATCGTTTTTTTCGGCTTTTTGCGAATCGCCAGAATATTGGCGAGGTCTTCCACGGTCGCCTCTTCCTGGGCCACGCCGGTTCCATAGGTGGTGCCGCCAACACAGCCCGAAAGCACTGCGGAAGCCAGCAGCCCGCCGGCCAATGCCAAAATGGGTTTTCTTGTGTTCACTTGGCTCCCCTGAGCTTATCCTGCTGCGCAGCCTGTCCCGGTCTTCAGCCGGCTTGTCCAGTGTCGAACGCATGCATAGCGGGAAATACGGCGTATTTCCGGCAGACATCGAAAATACCGCATAATCGGCACTGAATCAATGCGACAGCACCGCGCGGAGGCCCCTATCCTGGTAAAACCGGTGACAAACCGGCAACGGGGTTAACGCGGCAGGCATCGGCTGCCTGCCGCATCAAACGCCACCCGTGGCCGTGTTCATCAGCCTTGCGCGTCAAGCTCGCGCATGGCGGCAGCATCGCGCAGGGAAAGTTCCGGATAATCGGGATCGGAACCGACTTCCGGCAATATCCGCCAGGAACGGGCGCATTTCTGGCCCTGAGCGGGCTTGTGAACCACGCCAACGCCGCTGACCTCGTCGAGCGTAAAGGCGCCTGCAGGCGCTTCGCCGGCTAATACCTCGATCTGGCTGGTGATGCAGATTTCGGCAAGATCGAGCCCTTCGAGTGCTGCCATCAGTTCTGCATCGGTAATGTGGACGACAGGGGCCGATTCCAGTGAGGAACCGATACGCTTTTCGCGGCGCTCGATTTCCAGTGCTCCGGTAACGACGCGGCGCACCCGGCGCACCTTCTTCCATTTTGCCGCCAGCTTCTCGTCACGCCAGTCTTCCGGGCATTCGCGGAACTGTTCCAGATGCACGGAACGGGCTTGCGGGTAACGCTCCAGCCAGGCTTCCTCCATGGTGAAGGGCAGCATCGGCGCCAGCCAGGTCACCACGCGGTCGAAGATCATGCGGACGACCTGAAGCGCAGCCTTGCGGCGCAAGCTCGACGGCGCATCGCAATACAGCGCATCCTTGCGGATGTCGAAATAGAAGGCCGACAGGTCGGTGACCATGAAGTCGAGCAGATGATGGGCAATGCGCTTGAAGTCGAAATTGTCGTAACCGGTGTTGACGACACCATCGAGTTCCCGCAACCGGTGCAGCATGAGGCGTTCCAGTTCCGGCATGTCGGCAAGCGCCACCTCATCGCCCGCGTCATGAGCGAGCGTGCCGAGCATCCAGCGGATGGTATTTCGCAGCTTGCGGTAGGCATCGATGTTGGTCTGGATGACGTTCTGGCCGAGTCGCTGGTCTTCCCAGTAATCGGTGGTCATCACCCAAAGGCGAAGAATGTCGGCACCGGATTTTGCCATCACGTCCTGCGGGAAGACCTGATTGTTGAGCGATTTCGACATCTTGCGGCCGTCTTCGGCCATGGTGAAGCCATGGGTGATGACGGCATCATAAGGCGCGCGGCCACGGGTGCCGCAGCTTTCCAGCAGCGANNNNAGCCGCGATGCTGGTCGGAACCTTCAAGATAGACATCGGCCGGCCATTTCAGATCGTCGCGGTCTTCCAGCGTGAAGGCGTGGGTGGAGCCGGAATCGAACCAGACATCTAGGATATCCGTGACCTGGTTCCATTTCGCCGGATCGTGATCGTTGCCGAGGAAGCGTTCCTTGGCGTCATCGGCAAACCACGCATCCGCCCCTTCGGCCTCAAAGGCTTCGAGGATGCGGGCATTGACCGCCTCGTCCTTGAGCACATTGCCGTCCTCATCGGCAAAAACGCAGATCGGCACACCCCAGGCCCGCTGGCGTGACAGCACCCAGTCCGGTCGCTCGGCGATCATCGAACGCAGGCGCGCCTGACCGGCAGACGGAACGAAGCGGGTATCGTCGATAGCCTTCAGCGCACGGGAACGCAGGGTCGAGCCGTCACCCAGGTCCTTGTCCATGTAGACGAACC
>JAGRLQ010000176.1:0-1036 GCA_020441735.1 Nitratireductor sp. | reverse complement strand
CCGGCTTCTTCGAGCGCCAGGAATGGGGATAGGTGTGTTTCAGCCTGCCGCGCGCGAACAGCCTGTCGGCCTCGATCAGCGCGGTGATGACAGCCTGATTGGCATCGCCCTTCTTGCCCTTGTCGTCGATGACGCGGGCCGGTCCACCTTCGCGATCAGGGCCGAAGCCTGGCGCATCCTTGGTGAAATAGCCTGCATCATCCACGGTGAAGGGGATGGCAGCCGAGATGCCGCGTGCTTCCAGATCGCGGGCATTTTCCATCCAGGCGTCAAAGTCCTCGCGGCCATGGCCGGGCGCGGTGTGGACGAAGCCGGTACCAGCATCATCGGTAACGTGATCGCCCGCCATCAGTGGCACGGCGAACTCATAGCCACCGCCAAGACCCTTGAGCGGATGGGCACAGGTGATGGATGCCAGTTCGTCTGCTGAAACATCGCGCAGGCGCGTGTACTCAAGCTTGGCTTTCTCGAAGGATTCCGCCGCCAGTTTGTCGGCGAAGATCAGTTTCTCACCCGGACGTGGGCCGAAATCGTTTTCAGCTGCCGTGACCTCGTAGAGGCCGTACTCGATGCGCTTGGAATAGCTGATCGCCCGGTTGCCGGGAATGGTCCAGGGCGTCGTCGTCCAGATGACTACACAGGCACCTTCAAGCTCGGGGCCTGACCAATCCTCATTTTCAATCTTGCGAATACCTCCAAAATCAATCGGAAACTTCACCCAGATCGTGTCGGACTCATAGTCCTGATATTCGACCTCGGCTTCGGCGAGCGCGGTGCGCTCAACGACCGACCACATGACTGGCTTGGAGCCGCGATAGAGCTGGCCGGAGGTGGCGAACTTCAGCAGTTCGCCGGCGATACGCGCTTCGGCGTGGAAGTTCATCGTGGTGTAGGGCGTCTTGAAATCGCCCTCGACACCGAGACGCTTGAATTCCTCGGTCTGGACATCGATCCAGTGCTGGGCGAACTCGCGGCATTCCTTGCGGAACTCGTTGACAGGCACCTCGTCCTTGTTCTTGCCCTTGGCGCGGTACTG
>JAGRLQ010000175.1 GCA_020441735.1 Nitratireductor sp. | reverse complement strand
CAGGGCGAGGCGGAATATCTTCGCGGCGCCATTTTCGGCTCCCTGTCCTGGGCGGTGCTTGCCGCAACTCTGATGGCCATCGTCGGATCGGCCGGTATCTATTATCTGGACGGCCTGTTCGAAAACTATTTCGTAATCCCGATTTATCTTGCTGCCGTCTTTCTGCCCATGCTGGCGCTGCAGGAGGTTCAGGACGGCATCGCCCGGGCGCATAACTGGGCCGGAATTGCCCTGGCGCCAACCTTCATTCTGCGGCCGCTTCTGATTCTGGCAGTCATGGCAGGCGCCATCCTGCTCGGTTTCCCGGCAACCGCTGTTACCGCCATGATCTCGGCCATCGTTGCGGTTTATGTTGCCAGCATCCTGCAATTCGCCGTGCTGGCGCGCAATCTGCGCAAGGCGGTACCCAGCGGTCCGCGCAAATTCCTGCCGGCAAAATGGCTTGCCATCACCATGCCGATCTTCCTGATCGAGGGTTTCTACAACCTGCTGACCAATGTGGATATCCTGTTTGTCAGCCACTACATGCGGCCTGAAAAGGTTGCTGTCTACTTTGCTGCCGCCAAGACCCTGGCACTGGTCCACTTCGTCTATTTCGCTGTGAAAGCCGCCGCCGCCCACCGCTTTTCCGCCTATCGCACTTCCGGCGATCACCGCCGCTACGAACAGTTTATTCAGGAGACCGTCCACTGGACATTCTGGCCGTCTCTGGTGCTGGCGGTTCTGATGCTGGTCGTCGGCAAGTACTTCCTGATGTTGTTCGGCCCGGCTTTCGTCGAGGAAGGCGTGCCGATCATCTGGATCCTGACGCTCGGCATCATTGTCCGTTCGTCGGTCGGGGCAGCAGAAAGCGTGCTGACCATGTCGGGCGAGCAGAAAGCCTGCGCCATCGTTTACGCCGCCACCCTGATGTTCAACCTGATCCTGAACTGGCAGCTCATCCCCGTTTACGGGCTGAATGGCGCCGCCATGGCAACGACGGGCGCCCTGTTCTTTGAGGCGTTCGCCCTTTATGCCGCCGCCCGGCGCAGACTTTCCCTCCACATCTTTATTCTGCCGATGCGCAGCGGCAAACCGCAAGCAAGGCCGGCGGAGTAGCCCCATGGCCGAACAGGACGTCCTTTCCCTGAGGCGAAACAAGGCGGAGCCAGAGGTAGTCGGTACGCCGCTATTTCTCCGGCACGTACAGGAACCCGCAACAGACGGGCAGAAAGTGCTGGCTGAACTGCCCTCAATCGACGGCACCCAATGGCAGCTTTGTCTTCATCCGTTTAGCCATCGCCGAGACCACAATCCCGATCTCTCCAGCCTGCTGGGTAATGCCGCGGAAAAAGGCGCAGCAGGCCAAAGCGCAGCCACCAATATTTTCTTCAATCCGGCATTTCTGGCCGCCGGTCGCGGCCGCATCACCAGGAAACCCATTTTTCAGCTGATCGCCTGGGAATGCCGTGATGAAGAACGCACGGCTCATTTCGCCATGCCGGTTCTTCACCACCCGG
This sequence comes from Nitratireductor sp., assembly GCA_020441735.1. Lineage (GTDB taxonomy): Bacteria > Pseudomonadota > Alphaproteobacteria > Rhizobiales > Rhizobiaceae > Salaquimonas. Next base: position 4,777 of record JAGRLQ010000175.1, on the reverse strand, counting down.
CTTCACTGCTGATGCCGGAACACTACCGCGCACTGGTTCATCCCTTCGCACCACTGGGCACGCCGCTGCAGTCGACCCTGCCGGAAGCCGATCTTGCCGCCCGGCTGGCCGACTTGCTCAAGACTGCTTTCAAAGCCGGGTTGCCTCCTCTCCTGATCGAAGAAGCGGCAACCGGAACCGTCTTCGACCGGCTGGCAGATGGAATGAGCAACAATGACAGCATCGGCATCCATCGCGTGGAAGTGGGCAGCCGTGCCGCCCTCGATGCTGCGTCCGAAACGCAATATCCGGGCAAGAAGCGGCGGCGCGAGCTGAACCGCCTGCTACGCAAGCTCACCGAACAGGGTGACGTCGATTTCGAACTGGCCAAAACGCAGTTCGACGTGTTGCTGCGCTTCGAGGAATATCTGCTGATCGAAACCCGCAGCTGGAAGGGACGCCGCGGCACCTCGATCCAGGCGATCAAGCGCCACGCCGCCTTCGCCCGCCAGGCCGTCTCCGACCTTGCCCGGGAGGGGCGCTGCGAGGTTCTTTCCATGCGGCTTGATGGCAAGCCGCTTGCCAGCATGATTCTGCTCTCGATGAACGGATATTATTATCCCTGGAAAATCACTTTTGACGAGCATTATGCGCGGTATTCACCCGGCTCGCTACTGATGGCACGGCTCGGCGACTATCTGCGCTCACTGCCCGACTTCCGCATGGCCGATTCCCTTGCCAGGACCGGCACTTCCTGGATGGACCTGTTCTGGCGCGACAAGATCATGCTGCAGAACGTGGCGCTGGCGGCAAGCACCAAGGAAGCCGAAAAGCTCATCCAAAGGGCAGCTTTGCCCGAAAGACTGCGCGGCATGGCCCGAAAACTGCTGCGACGGGGTTAGTCCAGCTTCACCAGATGCGCGGCCTCGGGAACCGGCGTCGTTACCGTTCCCTCCATGAAAAACCGTTCGAGATTTTCGACCGTCAGATCGCCCATCGCGCGGCGCGTTTCCACCGTGGCGCTGCCCACATGGGGAAGCAGCACTACATTTTCCATCGGAAATAATTCCTCCGGCACATGCGGCTCCGCCTCGAAAACGTCAAGCCCCGCATAGCCCAGCCGGCCCTCGCGTAACGCGGCAACCATCTCCACCTCATCGACCACCGTTCCCCGCGCCACGTTGATCAACGTGCCGTCCGGCCCGAGTGCATCCATCACCGCCCGGTTGACCAAATGCCGGGTGGCGGCACCTCCCGGAGTAATGACGACGAGATAGTCGACATCTTTCGCCATTTCCGTCAGGTCCGCATAGTAAGCGTAGGGAACATCGCGCTTGTTGCGGCTGTGGTAGCTGACCTCGCAGGCAAACGCCTGAAGCTTTTCCGCAATCGTCTCTCCGATACGGCCAAGCCCGACAATGCCGACCGGCTTGCCCTCGATGGAGCGCGTCAGCGGTGCGGAACCCTTCGCCTTCCAGTTTCCCGAGCGCACCCAGCGGTCGTCACGCACCAGTTGGCGGCTGACTGCCAGCATGAGGAGAATGGCGGTGTTGGCAACATCATCGTTGAGCACATTCGGCGTATGGGAAACGACAATGCCCCGCTCGACCGCCCTTGCAGTATCGATGCCGTCATATCCGACGCCATAGCAGGAAATCATCTTCAGATTGGGTAGCGCATCGATGAGCGTAGCGGGAACCTTCTCGGCACCGAAGGTGGCAATCGCCTCTATGCGCTCGCCATTGTCATGCAGAAACCCGTCGGTATCGCCGGTCTTCGCCAGTTCGTGCACAATAAAATTTTGCGCAAAAGCCTCCATCATCCGTGGCGTCATGCCGCCAATCACCAGCAATTCCCGCTTTTTTTCCATTCCCGCTCAACCTCTTGTCATGCATCTTTTGCCATTGGAGAAATCTGCTACACCAGAAATAAATTGCGTCACACAGTCAAGCGGGAAGGGCAGTTCATGAGCAAACCGGTTGTCACAGTTTTGGGGACCGGATTGATGGGTGCGCCAATGGCACAAAACCTGCTCAATGCGGGCTATCCCGTCAGGGTCTGGAACCGGTCGGCTGACAAGGCGCTGCCACTTGCCGGCAAGGGCGCTGAAATCTGTGCTTCACCTGCCGAGGCCGCCTCGAAAGCCGATTTCGTCATCACCATGGTCAGCGACGGCAAAGCCGTTGCCGATCTCCTGTTTCAACAGGGCGTGGGGGATGCTATGCGGCCCGGCACGGTTTTCATCGACATGAGCTCCATCAAACCGGCTGAAGCGCGTGACCATGCAGAACGGCTGGCAGAGACCGGCATCGCCTGCCTCGACGCGCCGGTCTCCGGTGGAACAAAAGGGGCGGAGGCTGCCACCCTGGCCATCATGGCAGGCGGCGAGCAGGAAGCCTTCAACCGGGCAAAACCTGTTCTTGAAGCCATGGGTCGTCCGGTGCGCGTCGGTCCGGCAGGCGCCGGCCAACTCGCCAAGCTCGCCAATCAGGCGATTGTTGCTTCAACCATCGGCGTGGTGGCTGAAGCCATGCTGCTGGCCGAACAGGGTGGAGCAAATCCCGCCGCCCTGCGCGATGCGCTCAGGGGCGGATTTGCCGATTCGATCATCCTGCAGCAGCACGGTGAGCGCATGACCACCGGAAATTTCGTGCCCGGCGGACGCTCCGCCATCCAGTTGAAGGATATGGACAACATTCTGGAAGAAGCAGCCCGGCTTGGCCTTGAGCTTCCGCTTTCAGGCCAGATGCAGCAGCGCTACCGGCGCCTGGTCGAGGAACTGGATGGCGCAGATACCGACCACTCCGGCATTTACCTCGAACTGAAGGACCGCAACCGGCTTTCCTGAGGAACACTCTCAGCCGACGATGCGCAATTCGCGCGGAAACGAAGTCAGGCACTCGACGCCATTCTCGGTCACCACCACATCGTCCTCGATGCGCACACCGCACTCGCCATGCCGGTAAAGACCCGGTTCGACGGTGAACACCATGCCGGTTTCCAGCTTCACATCATTGCCACGCATGATCTGCGGCGCTTCGTGTACATCGAGACCCAGACCGTGGCCGGTCTTGTGGCGGATGAAGGCCGAAAACTGCGAGCCCTCCAGCACTTTCTGCACCGCATCGTCCACATCGTTTGCACTAACGCCTGCCCGCGTCACCGCCTTGCCGCGCTCATTGGCAGCCAGCACCGTGTCGTAAAAGGCGCGGTCATGCTCGGACACTTCGCCGACGAAGAAGGTGCGGGTTATGTCCGCATTGTAGCCCTCATAGGAAGCGCCGAAATCGAACAACAGCGCATCGCCGCGCTTGATCTGGTAGTCGGCCCGCGCCTGGGCATGCGGCTGGGCGGAATTGTCGCCGGCCGCCACGATCGGCTCAAAGGCAAGCCCGTGCGCCCCGTGGGCAAACATCTGCCGCACCAGAATGGACTCGACTTCCCGCTCGGTGAGCCCCTCTTTCACTTCGCCGAGCGTCGCTTCCAGTGCTGCCTCTGAAATGCGGATTGCCTCCTTCAGCTTGGCGATTTCATCTGCCGTCTTGCGCAGCCGGATCGAGGAAATCGCGCCATGGGCATCGGTAAACTGCGCGTTCGCAAACACCCGCTGCAGTTCCATGTGCTCGAAGGCACGCATGCGCTGGGCTTCAAGCCCGAAGGCTTTTGCGCCGGCAAGCTGGGGCAGGGCGGTAGCGGCACTTTCGAAGGCTGCTGCGTAGCCCTCCTCGTCGCGCCACGGAAATACAGGCCCCGGGAATCCGAGCGGTTCGAACGAGGCCATTTCAAGTGCGGGGACAATCGCCACCGGTTCGCCTTCGACGGGGACAATGATGACCAGCGGACGCTCCATGAGATGGAAATCCCGGGTGAAAATACGCTGGAAGTTCGCTCCGGGCACGAAGGCAACCGCCTCCAGACCTTCGCGCCGCATCATTTCCACAAGGGGTTGAATTCGCTGATCGCCCATCACAAACCTCGCAATCAAAAATCATGTGACCGCGATTGGTAGAGCGGGATCAGCGGTTGCGCAAGCGCCCTTCGACCAGATCGATGACGGCACGCGCCGCCTCCAGCACATTGGTACCGGGACCGAAGATCGCCGCCACACCATGCTCCTTGAGGAAGTCATAGTCCTGGCGCGGAATGACCCCGCCGGTAATGACGATGATGTTCTCCGCACCGCGCTCCTTCAGCGCATCAACCAGTTCGGGAAGAAGCGTCTTGTGGCCCGCCGCCAGCGAGGAAGCGCCGATGACATGCACCTTGTGCTCGATGGCCGATTGGGCCGCTTCCGCCGGCGTTTCAAACAGATCGCCCGGTACGACCTCAAAGCCGATATCGCCGAAGGCCGAAGCAATCACTTTCGCGCCCCGGTCATGGCCGTCCTGTCCGAGCTTGGCAACCATCAGGCGCGGCTTGCCGCCGACTTCCTTCGCAACGGCTTTCAGCCGCTCCACCAGCATCGCATATTCGGGATCGTCGCCATAGGCTTCCTCATAGACGCCGGAAACGACCTCCGGCACCGCCTTGTGTCGGTTGAAGGCCTTTTCCATCGCATCGGAAATCTCGCCGACGGAAGCCCGTGCACGGGCTGCTTCCACCGCTACTTCGAGAATGTTTCCCTTGCCGCTCGCCGCAGCTTCCGCCAGCGCGGCAATCGCCGCCTCGTAGCGCTTGGGATCGCGCTCATTGCGCACCCGCTTCAACCGTTCGATCTGCGCCTTGCGCACCGCCGTATTATCGATTTCGAGAATGTCGATTTCGTCCTCGGTTTCCAGCACATATTTGTTGACGCCGA
>JAGRLQ010000174.1 GCA_020441735.1 Nitratireductor sp. | reverse complement strand
TGAAAATGTCGCCGCGCCACTGGCCACCGCGATCTGCATCCTCGGCATAGATGTAGTAGTAGCGGGAATTCAATTCCCCTTCGAGAACGGAGGCGCAGGTTTCGCCGGGTATCTGCCACCAGCCTTCGGTAAGCCAGCGGCCTTCCTCCGAATAACCGAGCGCCACGCCGACCAGGCTCTTGGTGTCGTTGCAGACGCGAAAATCCGCGCGGGCCGTTCCGCTGGAAGCGAAGTAGAGGCAGCTCAGCAATGCACCTGCATATGCCAGTGATCTGGCCAGTGATCCGGTTTTCAAATCAATTTCCGCGCTTGCAGTCCCGTGGAATTCATCCATCGCTTCGCTTTTCGCCAAGGTTTCACGCCAAGTCAACGCCGGATGTATTCCCCGGTCTTGACCGCAACAAGGCGGATACGCGCCCATTGCCACCAGTCACTGGCGTGACGGCTTTGGCCGGGCGATCCAGATGCCGGTGAGAATGAGCGCCGCGCCGGCAAATTGCTGGGGTGAAAGCGTTTCGCCGAAGACGGCCCAGCCGAAGAAGGCGGCTGCCAGTGCCTCGACGAAAATCACGAGGGAGGAAAAGGCGGCGGACAGGGAGCCCAGCGCCACGGCAAGAAGGCCCTGGCCGCCGGCATGGCTGAAGGTGCCGAGTGCAACGAGGGAGGCTACCCCCTGGGCTGTGTCAGGCAGCATTTTCTGACCCGAGATGATGGCGGTAACAAACAGCACGGCCGTTGTGACGATGGTGGAAAGGAGCGTGACCTCGCCGCTCTTGCGGTTCCGTCTGGCAACGCGAATGGCAAGAAAATACAGGCCGAAGAACACTGAGGTGATAACACCATAAATATCGCCGATGATGCGTTCCGGTGCGAGCTGATAGCTGGAGCCGATCAGCAGCGCGGCGCCCGCCAGGCAGAGAAAAAGCCCCAGCCAGGTGGTGCGGGGAACCGGTTCGCCGATGAAGGTGCCGGAGAACAGGGCTACCCAAACGGGGGCAAGGGTTGCCATCAGAGTGGCGTTTGCCATGGTGGTCCTGTGAATTGCCAGATGCCAGAAGATGAGGTCTCCGGCGAAGAACAGGCCGGACAGCACAAGGGTCCTGTCCATGTTCCATTTGAGCGGCCTTCCGGCCCGACGCAGTTCAAGCCAGGCCCAAAGGAGAAGAACCGGAAGGCTCAGCAGCACACGCCAGAAAGCGCTGGAAAAAGGCCCGACCTCGCTGAAGCGCACGAACACCGGCGAAACGCCCATGGCAATCGCGCCCATGACGAGCAATGCAAAAGCGAGCGCAAAGGAAAGCTCGGGTTGTTTTTGAAGCGCTTTATCGCCTGACATTGGATGGATCCTGCCGGAACGGCTTGAAATCGGTGGGAAGCTGTGGAATTTCAGGCGTCCCTGGATCGTTTCACGTTTCATCGGAAACGGGATAACGATTTAATCCGTTAATCTACTTTACGCATTTCGACTTTGCCGATTCCGTCAAAACCGAAATTGCTCTAACCGCGCGTGTTTCATCCCGAAACGCCATGACAGAAATCACCTGATGCCGCAGGATTTTGTACCGTATGAAGTTGTCCCGGGGGAGTGCTCCAAAGGGCTGATACTCCTTTGCGATCATGCGCGCAACACGATACCGCAGTCCTATGGGACGCTGGGTCTGCCTGCCGGCGAACTCGAGCGGCACATTGCCTATGATATCGGTGCTGAGCTGGTGATGCGGGGGCTTGCGGCGGAACTGGGTGTACCCGGTATTATGGCGACCTATTCAAGGCTTTTGATCGATCCCAACCGCGGTGAGGACGATCCGACACTGATCCGCCAGCTTTACGACGGCACGATCATTCCCGGTAATTATCCAATCTCCAATGCCGAGCGCACAAGTCGGCGGGATGAGTTCTACCGGCCCTATCATGAACAGGTCCGCGCCATGATCGATGACTTTCTGGCGCAGGACATCATCCCGGCAGTGATCGCCATCCACTCGATGACGGACCGCTGGAATGGTCTGGCCCGGCCCTGGCAATTGTCGGTATTATGGGACAGCGACCCGCGGCTTGCCGGGCCGCTGCTCAAGGCATTCCGGGAACTGCCCGGGATCACGGTCGGCGAGAATGAACCTTATGATGGCGCGCTTGCCGGTGACACCATGCACCGGCATTGCACCTCGCGAGGTCTCTCGCATGCACTGATTGAAATCCGTCAGGATCTGGTGCGGGAAGAAAAAGATGCTGCCGGGTGGGTCAAAACCCTGGCGCCGATCATTGAAAAGGTAAATGCTCTTCCCCATAACCATGTGATGCTGCATCATGGCAGCCGGACCGGCCACTGACAGGGTTACCAACAGGGCCACCAAGCGATGGGAATTCAGATGGACGAAAAAACCAGAACCGAACTGGAAGCTGCCGCCTTCCGCAGGCTGCGGGACCATCTTCGCGAACGCACTGATGTGCAGAATATCGATCTGATGAATTTGGCGGGTTTCTGCCGCAACTGCCTTTCCAACTGGTATCAGGAAGCAGCTGCAGAAAAGGGGCTTGATATCGGCAAGCCGGCGGCACGCGAACTGGTCTACGGCATGCCCTATGAGGAGTGGAAAGCCAGATACCAGAGCGAAGCCAGCGAAGAGCAGAAAGCCAAATTCGAGGAATCCCACCCGGGGCATTGAGCCCTGCCAGAATCATGTTCCGGAGCGCTGCCTGAACATCCGGCAGGCGCAACGGATTTAACTTTGTTTGGAGAGATGTCATGGCCGACAACATGGTTGCCAAGGAACAATTGCGTTCGATCGTCGAGCGGATCGAGCGGCTGGAAGAAGAAAAGAAGGCAATCGCCGACGACATCCGCGATGTCTATGCCGAGGCCAAGGGCAATGGTTTCGATACCAAGGTGCTGCGGCAGGTGATCGGGCTCAGGAAAAAGGACAGCACGGAACGCCAGGAACAGGAAGCTGTCCGCGACCTCTACATGAGCGCGCTTGGCATGATTCCCGACTTCGAAAGAGCCGGCGAAGAAGCAGCGGAATAGTCGTCGCCTACTGAAGGCGGGCGAACTTCATCGGCTTGACGGCCTTGCCGTTGAACCGGTTCTGGCCGGGGCCGAAGGCCTGAAGGGCGAACTGCTGTACAATCACGGCGTTGGGAACCTGGCGGATCAGGTTGCGGCCATAGGCAGGCGCCTGGACATCGGCCAGCTCGCTGATCGTGGTGCCGGCCGACAACGCCCATTTGCCAATCGTGCTTGAATTGTCCTGGGGAGCCGACAAGCTGTCGAGCGAAACGGGCCGCTGTTGCAAGCCAGACGTGGACGCAGCAGGCGCCTCCTCGGCCGGGGGTGTTTCAAGAGGCGTTTCAAGGCTTGCCGTTACCATGACAGCTTCTTCGCTTTCGGCGGTTGGCTGCTCAACTGCTGGCTCGGGCCGTGGCGCGCGAACCGGAATCGGCACGGCTGCCATCAGGATCTTTTCTTCAACAGGATCAGCCTGCCCGGCTTCGGCAATTTCAACCGCAACCGGGTTGTGACTGGGGATGGCAATAGCACCGGTGCTTTCAACGCCGGGCTCGATTGGCAAGGCGGCCAGCTCGATCTCTGCCTGGGGGGCCTCATCCTCGGTCGCCGGCGTGTCGACGGGCTCAGCCTGCGCCAATGCTTCCGTCTGTGGTGCCGGCAGCGGTTGCCGCTCCACAATCACAGGCTCGGAGGGGGCAGGGGTCGCAGGTTCTATCGGTTCAGGCGCATTGCCAACGGTTGCAGCAGGCACCGGCCGGTCCGCGGAGATGGATGCTGTCACGGGTTCGGAGACTTGCGGGCGCACCAGCTTGCGCAATTCCTCGATCTCGGCGGGTGAAAGCGGCTCGGCACTACGCGATGACGCCGGCGCTTCTGTGGGCGGCAGCATGGCCAATTCAGTGGTTTCGCCAGCGGGTGCTGATTCAGGCGTTTCGGGAGTCAGGGCGATGACCGGATTGATCTCGGGGCGTTTTGCCGGAACCGGCGGGCTTAGCGCGGCCAAAGCCGTGCCGGTGTCAGGTTCTGCAGTTTCTTCAACCGGCGGTTCTTCAACGGCGGGTTCATCCGGCTGTACGGGAGTTTCGGCAGCAACCGGCGTGCCTGCGGCAATCACGCTCTGGCGCGGCGCGACTACCGGAACCGGCACGGCGGAAGGAAGGGCTGCAAACTGCGGCTGCTCGGGTTCAACCGGGGCAGGTATTGTTTCTGGCTGCGGGGTTTCGGCAGGCTTGGTAGTCGTTACCGGGCGGGGCGCTGGTGTCGATACCGTTGCATCGTCATCCTCGTCTTCGCGGCTGGCTTTGGCGAGGCGCTGGAAGAAGTTCAGTTCCTTGGCGGTCGGTTTCGACTGGGGAACCAGCTTGCCGTTTGCCGAGCGGCGCTTGTATTCGGCTACGGCCTGATTGTAGCGGGCGAGCGGTTTTCCGTCGGAAGGCACATGCATTGTCTTGCCGTCAGGGAAGACGCGGGCAAGTTCGGAACGGCTCATGCGCGGCCAGTGCCGCACACTACCGGTATCCATGTGAACGAAGGGCGAGCCGGATTTCGGATAGTACCCGACACCCCCGACCTGCAGCTTGAGGCCGATTTCGCGCAGTGTGGAGAGCTTCACCCCGGGGATGAAGAAATCCATCGCCTTGCCCTTGGTGTGCTGGCTGTTTTTGGCAACACCGCGGCCGCGCTTGCGCAACATCTCGTTGGAAACGGGTGACCGGAAGCCGGAAATGACATTGATGTACTTGTTGGACCCGGTCTTGCGATAGACCTCCCAGATCAGGTCCAGCAGATTGGGGTCCATCTTGGTCGGCTCGTTGCGGCGCCAGTCGCGCAGGAACCAGTTGATCTTCTTCAGGCCTGCCTGATCGAACTTGCCGTTGCGCTTGAAGACGATCTCCGCCTTTTCGCCGGTATGCAGGTAATAAAGCTTCAGCGACTTCGTCTGAGCGGCAGCGATGGACGGCAAGACAAGCAGCATCAGCAAGGCAGCCAAGGCAGCCTTGAGCGACGGGCCGAGGAGTGCTGTTCCCGCAGCAAAACGGCGCGAGATAGCCCGTTCAAGATTTGAGGATGACGACCCCACCGAAAGCCCTGTCAAGTTCGTTTGCCGTTGGAGCTGTTTAAGCCCTACACCAATCTAAACAAAGATGGTTAACAACTCATAATGTCGCATGTGCTGCCCCGTCCGAAGCGGCAAATTATACAACAAGTTGTGGCAAAATATGGCAGGGTGTGGGGAAACCCACCGGTGGTTAGCCAAAAGTAAAGACGGCGCTTTACACGGCGTCTTCTTCGATACCCAGTTCCTTGAGCTTGCGGTAGAGGGTTGAACGGCCAATGCCGAGCCTGCGGGCGACCTCCGACATGCGGCCATTGTAGATTTCGATGGCAAAGCGGATGGCTTCGGCTTCGAGATCGGCGATTGATCTGCTCTCCCCGTCACTGCCGGTTAGCGACACCATGCCGTAATTGCCGGCGGCCGCCGGTCCGCTGACAGCCCGAGGGTCTGGTGCTGCGGAAATGCTTGCGGCAATGCCGGTTTCGTCGGGCGTTTGCATTGCCGGGGTCTGCGGGGCTTCAAGCTGTTCAACCATGGCGCCCGAAGTGGTTGCCGGCCCAGTGGCGGTGGCCGGCAGTTCGAAATCCGGCATCTGGGCTCGAATCTGCGGGAATTCGGCCAGTGTCAGCGTCTCTGACTCACAAAGGATGATTGCCCGGAAGATGGCGTTTTCCAGTTCGCGGATGTTGCCCGGCCAGTCATAGGCCTTCAGGGACTCAAATACGGCGGGGTCGACAGAGGAGATGTTCTGGCGCTTCTGCTCCCTGCCGATCTTCTTGATGAAGTGGAAGACCAGCGGTTCGACGTCCTCGCGACGTTCGCGCAATGGCGGAAGGGTGATCGGCAAAACGCTGAGCCGGTAATACAGGTCCTCGCGGAACCTGCCATTCGAAACTTCCGTGAGGAGATCGCGGTTGGTGGCCGAAACCAGACGGACATCCACCTTGACGGGCTTTTTCGCGCCGATGGGGTCGATTTCGCCTTCCTGGATGGCGCGTAGCAGTTTTACCTGCAGGTCGAGGGGTAGTTCGCCGATCTCGTCGAGAAACAGCGTACCGCCATTGGCCTCCTCGAACTTGCCGGTGTGCTTGTCCGTGGCGCCGGTAAAGGCACCTTTCTCGTGGCCGAAGAGCAGGCTTTCAACCAGGTTTTCCGGCAACGCACCGCAGTTTACGGTTACCAGCTTGCCACCGGCGCGGTCCGAACTGCCATGCATGGCCCGGGCAATGAGTTCCTTGCCGGTACCCGATTCACCTTCGATGAGAACGGGAATGTTGGAGCCAGCCGCTTTTTTTGCCACGCTCAGCACGGGTTGCATGGCTTCGCTTCGAGTGACGATATCCTGAAAGGTGAAAGCGCCCGAAGGTTTCTTGCGGGCAGTTTCCATGGATTTCGACACGCCCTTGTAGCGGACGGCAGCATCGATGGTCTTTAAAAGCTTGTCGGGTGCAAACGGCTTGACGACGAAATCGAAGGCGCCGTTTCGCATGGCTTCAACAACCACGTCGATGCCGCCCTGGGCGGTCTGGACGATTACCGGGACCGTTGCACCGCGGTCTGCCAGTTTTGCCATCACCTCCATGCCGCCAAGGCCGGGCATGACCAGATCCAGTACGATGGCCGCGACAGCACCCTGATGTTCATCGAAGAGTTCAAGCGCCTGCTCGCCGGTTTCAGCGACAATTACCGAGTGGCCGCCCTTGACCAATGCCGATTCCAGCAGGCGGCGCTGCACCGGTTCATCGTCCACGATCAGGATCTTGTCGGCCATTGGAAGCCTCCTGTTGCAAAGCTCTTCCATACGGCAGCTTTACTACCGAAGAATGGATAGCTGTCCCATTTGTGGACGTTTGTAACAGAGCTGCCTAAATTCCCCATTAAACGCGGTGGTTAACCCAGACCCAACTGATTTGCTCGATTTTTACCAACCTGTCTTTTTGTTCAGCGACTTCCGTTTTTGCTTGAGCGTGCGGTGGGCGGCAGTTATGGCAGACGGATGAATAGCGGCTTTTTCAATACGATTTTTTCTAACGAATGCTCCTGCGTCAGGGGAGCAGAGACAGTCGGTGCCGGCGCGGCAACCGCGCTTGGCGATCTGCCGGAATGGCGGCTTGAAGACCTCTATCCGGCCATGGACAGCCCGGCATTCGCCGAAGACATGATGCGCGCCAAAGCGGATGCAGAGGCGTTTCAGAAGACCTATGCCGGCCAGCTCGAGCGCCTTGCCAGGGAAGCGCCGGCGCAACTGGGTGCGGCGATTGCCGAATATGAGGCGATCGAGGAACGCATGGGCCGGATCATGTCCTTTGCCGGGCTTGTTTATACCGGCGAGACGACCAATCCGGAGAAGGCCAAGTTCTACGGCGATGCCCAGGAACGGATTACCGCTGCCAGCACGCCGCTTCTCTTCTTCACGCTCGAATTCAACCGCATCGGTGACGATGTTCTGAAGGCGGCAATCGAGGCGGATGAAACGCTGGCGCGCTACCGCCCTTGGATCGAGGACCTGCGCAAGGACAAGCCGTATCAGCTTGAAGACCGCATCGAGGAGCTGTTTCATGAGAAGGCTGTCAGCGGCCGCAACGCATGGAACCGGCTGTTCGATGAGACAATGGCCTCCCTGCGGTTCACCATCGATGGCGAGCCGCTGACCGCTGAGCCTGCCTTCAACCTGCTGCAGCATGCTGACCGGACCAAGCGGGAAGCCGCTGCGAAGGAAATCGGCAGTGTGCTTGCCGATCACAGCCGGATTTTCACGCTGATCACCAATACGCTGGCGAAGGACAAGGAAATCTCCGACCGCTGGCGAGGCTTTGAGGATGTCGCCCATTCACGCCATCTGGCGAACCGGATCGAACCAGAAGTCGTTGATGCGCTGGTCAGCGCGGTTGAAGATTCCTTCCCGGCCATCTCTCATCGCTACTATGCCATGAAAGCCAAGTGGCTCGGCCTTGAAAAGCTCGAGCATTGGGACCGGAATGCGCCCCTGCCGACGGTTGACGAGGCGGTCTATGACTGGGGATCGGCGCGGCAGATCGTGCTCGATGCCTATCGCGGTTTCGCGCCCGAGATGGCGGAGATTGCAGGCCGTTTCTTCGACAGGGGATGGATCGACGCGCCCGTGCGGCCCGGCAAGTCGCCTGGCGCCTTTGCTCACCCCACCGTGCCCTCTGTTCATCCGTATGTGATGCTCAACTATCTCGGCAAGCCACGCGATGTGATGACGCTTGCCCACGAGTTGGGCCACGGCGTGCATCAGGTTCTGGCTGCCGATCAGGGCTTGCTGATGGCGCAAACGCCGCTGACGCTTGCAGAGACGGCCAGCGTGTTCGGCGAGATGCTGACGTTTCGGGCGCTACTGGCGCGCGCCGAAGATCCGGCAGAACGAAAGGTCATGCTGGCGCGCAAGATCGAGGACATGATCAACACGGTAGTCCGGCAGATCGCCTTCTACCTGTTTGAGCGCAAGGTGCACACGGCACGTGCGTCAGGCGAAATTACCAGTGAACAGTTGGGCGAGATGTGGCTTGATGTACAGCATGCCAGTCTCGGGCCGGTGTTTGCCTTCGACGATAGCTACCGGCATTACTGGAGCTATATCCCGCACTTCGTGCACTCGCCTTTCTATGTTTATGCCTATGCATTCGGCGATTGTCTGGTGAACTCCCTGTATTCGGTCTATCAGAACTCCGACTCGGGTTTTCAGCAGCGCTACTTCGACATGCTGAAGGCGGGCGGAACGAAACACCACAGCGAGTTGCTCAAGCCTTTCAGACTTGATGCCAACGATCCGGGCTTCTGGGACAAGGGTTTGTCAATGATCACGGGATTAATCGACGAACTTGAGGCGCTGGAAGCGGCGGGTTAAACTTGAGCGACTTGCATAGACAGACAGATGACGGGGAGAGTGTCATGCGTTTTTCACGCCGATGGAGAAGCCGGCCATCCGCAACGGGCCTCATGAGGTCCGCCGCGCTTTTCGGGGCGTTTCTTGCTGCGGTGGCGGTTTCCGGTTGCGAGACGGGCAAAAAGGTAAACCCGCTGGCAGGCGGTGGCGGGCTGGCAGGTCGCTGGGTTTCTGCCGATTCCGTTTTTTCCGCCGAGTTTCAGGACGGCAGCTTCGTTTCGACGGCAAACGATACGGGAGAGACGCTTTCCACAGGCAGTTATATCGTCGTTTCGGTGAGTGAAGTGCGTCTGGAATGGGTCGGTAATCTCAGCCAGCAGCGCAATGTGGCAACCTGTCAGCGCCCGTCTGTGGATATCCTCAACTGCACGGACCAGTCCGGCCGGGCCTTCAGCCTGCGCAAAACGGGCTAATCAGACCCGAAACCGGCATTTGTACGCATGTTGACGCCTGCCGGGGGTTTTGCCGCAGGTTTATATATTGCGATTCCTGCAGGCTTTGTGTAACTCAAATCCGAGATTGAGCGCCTGTGATGAAGAGGGTGCATCACAGCAGAGTTTCGGGGAGCAAGATGGCAAAAGCTGCAAAGAAAACCACCACCAAGGGGAAAGCATCCATGAAGAAGTCCGAGCCGGTATCTGCCATGGATTATTCCGAACACGAGAAGACCTATGATCTCTTCCTCTGGCTCTCCCGGTGGACCGTTGTAGGGTGTGCGGCATTGCTGCTTGCCATGATGTTCGGCTTTTACGGCGGTGGCGGCCTGATCGGCGGTGGGCTGGCATTCATCATTCTGATTGTTGCGGCGTTCTTCGTCGTCTAGCCTGCCATTTGGTCGTTGCCCTGTTGCATGCCGGGAAAAACCGGCCTGCTGAACGGGTTTGATGACCGGATTTGCCGTTTTCCTGTCGGCGAAGCAATCTGGCTGCGCCGGAAGAGATTCAGTGAGCTTCGGCGGTTTGCTTGACGCGAGCGAAAACGGATAGGCATCAATACGGGATTCTGCTCCATGAAGTTATTTGTTCCCAAGGAAAGAAGCCCTGAGACGCGGGTCGCCATTTCGCCGGATACGGTGAAGCGCCTGACGGGTATGGGTTTTGACGTGACGTTCGAAAAGGGCGCCGGCGAACTGTCGCGCATCACGGACGATGCGCTGACCGCAGCAGGCGCCAAGGTAGCCACTGCAAAGGGTGCGGGAGCGGCCGATGTGGTGCTGAAGGTCAATCGGCCGACGGCGGCGGAAGCCAAGAGCTACAAGAAAGGCGCATTGGTTCTCGCTGCCATGGACCCCCATGGCCATGAGAGCGAAATCAAGGCGCTCGCCTCGGCGGGCATCAGTGCCTTTGCCATGGAATTCATGCCGCGCATCACGCGGGCGCAATCCATGGATATTCTCTCCTCGCAGGCAAACCTGGCCGGCTATCAGGCGGTTATCGAAGGCGCAGCCGTGTTCGACCGTGCGCTGCCGATGATGATGACGGCGGCAGGCACGGTTCCCGCTGCCCGGGTTTTCGTCATGGGCGCGGGTGTTGCAGGCCTGCAGGCCATTGCCACGGCGCGGCGGCTGGGCGCGGTGGTTACCGCTACCGACGTTCGTGCGGCAGCCGGCGAGCAGGTCGAATCGCTCGGTGCGAAGTTCATCATGACCGATGCGCTGAAGGATGCTTCGGGCGAGGGCGGTTATGCCCGGGAACTGACGGCGGACGAGCAGAAGGCACAGGCTGAACTGGTTGCCTCCCATATCGCCAAGCAGGACATCGTGATTACCACGGCGCTCATTCCGGGCCGTCCTGCACCGAAGCTGGTCACCAAGGCGATGCTGGCGAGCATGGCGCCGGGTTCCGTGGTCGTCGATCTTGCTGTCGAGCGCGGCGGCAACGTGGAAGGCTCGAAAGCGGGTCAGATCGCCAAGGTGGGGAATGTCTCGGTTGTTGGATATGAGAACATGGCCGGCCGACTTGCGGCAACAGCCTCGCAGCTCTTTGCCAAGAACCTGGTGGCATTCCTCGAAACCATGGTCGACGGCGAGAGCAAGAAGCTGAACGTCAACCTTGAAGATGAACTTGTGGCAGCAACCCTGCTGACTCATGGCGGCAAGGTGGTCCATCCGCTGTTTGCCAAGGAGAGTGCCGCCAAGCCAGCGGCTAAATCTGCAGCCAAGCCCGCCGCCAAGCCTGCCGGAAAGGCGCCTGCCAAGAAGAAACCGGCAACCGCTGCCGACAAGGGAGCCAAATCATGAGTGAAACACTGCTTGAACGGGCCAGGGGACTGGCCGAGAAGGCGCAGGCGGTCGCGGACGAAGCGGGTGATGTTGCCCGAGAAGCTGCAGAAGCGCTCAGTGCCTCCGGCGCGGGCGAGATGGCTGCTGCGGCAGCCCAGCACGGGCCGAGCGGGTTCGTCTTCCAGTTCGCGATCTTTGTGCTGGCAATCTTCGTCGGCTATTACGTCGTCTGGTCAGTGACACCGGCGCTGCACACACCGCTGATGGCGGTAACCAACGCGATTTCCTCGGTGATTGTCGTCGGCGCCCTGCTGGCGGTCGGCGTTTCGGCAGCGAGCGGCTGGGCCACCACCTTCGGCTTCATTGCGCTGCTGCTGGCGGCAGTAAACATTTTCGGCGGTTTTCTGGTCACTCAGCGCATGCTCGCCATGTACAAGAAGAAGCAGAAGTAAGGGGCGGGACAGATGGAAAACATAACCGCGCTTTTGTATCTCGCCTCCGGCGTTCTGTTCATCTTGGCGCTACGCGGGCTGTCGAGCCCCGAAACGTCGCGTCAGGGCAACATGTTCGGCATGACCGGCATGGCTATCGCCATTCTGACCACGCTGTTCCTCGCGGCGCCCACGTTCGGCGGCTGGGTACTGGTTCTGGCCGGGCTTGCCGTTGGCGGTGGCGTCGGCGCCTATGTGGCGCGTCAGATTCCGATGACGGCCATGCCGCAGCTTGTTGCCGCCTTCCACTCGCTGGTTGGCCTTGCTGCCGTGCTGGTGGCTGCTGCCGCGCTTTATGCACCGGCCAGTTTCGGCATCGGCGAGGTGGGTTCGATCAAGGGTGCCAGCCTGTTCGAGATGTCGCTTGGCGTTGCCATCGGCGCGATCACCTTCACCGGCTCGATCATTGCGTTTGCCAAGCTCGACGGCCGCATGTCGGGCAAGCCGATCCTGCTGCCGATGCGCCACATGCTCAACCTCGGGCTTGCCATCGCGCTGATCGTGCTGGTCATTGTCTTCATCCAGACCGAAAGCCACACGGTGTTCTGGCTGATCACGCTGCTCTCCTTCCTGCTTGGTATTCTGATCATCATTCCAATCGGTGGTGCCGACATGCCGGTGGTCGTCTCCATGCTCAACTCGTACTCCGGCTGGGCGGCGGCGGGCATCGGCTTCACGCTGGGCAATCTGGCGCTGATCATCACCGGTGCGCTGGTTGGTTCGTCGGGTGCCATCCTGTCCTACATCA